>JAJFHR010000119.1 GCA_021775515.1 Hyphomicrobiales bacterium
ATTAACCTCAAATGACACACCATCAACGCAGGTGATGCGGCCTTCGTCCGTATCGAACTGCAACGTCAGGTTTTCAACTTTCAACAATGTCATTTCTTGGTGTCTCCATAGGGGTCGGCGGCATCGCGCAAGCCATCACCAACGAACACAAAGGCTAGCACCAACGCGATAAAGAAGATCACCGGAATAAAGTACCATTGGAAATTCAGCAGGACATCGGCATTGGTCACGTTTTGCAGCATGACACCTAGCGAATTAACGGGGTCCCTCAGTCCCAGGCCGATAAAGCTCAATGCGGTTTCAGACAACACCATGTAAGGAAATGAGATCACCAGATCGACGATGATGTAACTGGTGAAACTGGGCAAAAGGTGTTTTCGGATGATGTGGCCTGCAGGCGCTCCGCAAAGCTGGGCTGCAAGCACGTATTCCTGATTTCGCTCGATCAACAAGTGCGTCCGCACCCGCCTCGCCAGCGTCGGCCAGTTGATGAACCCGAGAATGATCGAAATAAAAAAGAACCTTGCCTCCGAACTCCATTCGCTTGGGATGAACGCCGCGATTGCCATGAACAGCGGAATAGCAGGCACCGTACGTATCGCGTCGGTTATCATTTGCAGCACGGAATCGATCCAGCCGCCATAGTAGCCGGATATTCCACCGATGATCAGTGCCATCACAAAGGCGATGGCGACCCCGATCGTGCCGACCGCAAGGGATGTATTGATAGCATGCAGGGTGCGGGAAAAAATATCCTTGCCCGTACTGTCGGTTCCGAAAATATGGATTTTGCCGTTATTGACACCGAACAGATGGCGGTTAAAACTTATCCCAAACAACGTGTATGCCTCGCCTCGGGGGAACAAGGTCAGGTAGCGACGTTTCTCCCGATTGACCGTGGAGACCCAGCGGAAGTTAGTCTTGATGGAGCGTTCCCGCTCGTAGGTGTAGATGAACGGCCGCACAGAAAAACCGTTTTCATCCCAAAATTTAAGCATCTGAGGCGCACCGTTTTGGTAGTCCTTGTCCCGCCCAGCAAGGGTCGGGGAATAGGGCGTCAGAAAGGGTGCGAACAACCCCGATAAAATCAGAATTAACAGGACCCATGCCCCGGCCATGGCGGCTTTCTGCTTTTTAAAGCGTGACCAAATCAGTTGTCCTTGCGAAGCGGTAAAATACGCCTCTTTAAGCTTCTGGTCCGCGCCAGTGGTTGTTGTATTTGTGTCTGTCATGATCGTTATTTCACGATGGAGCTGCGAACTCGCGGGTCAACCACAGCGAGCAGGATGTCTGTCAGGAAATTCAGGCCGACGATGCTACCCGTCAGCAGAAAAATGATGGCCCCGGCCAGTTGCTGGTCGTTCGAACGCGCCAGAGCCTCCATCAACAAAGCCCCGGCATCGGTTAGCGTCAGGATCACCGCGATAATCGGTAACTCGTTAAAGATGCGATTGAGATCGAAACCCAGCGAATTGACGATCGGTCCCAAAGCGTGCCGTGCCGGATAACGCCACAGCAGTTTTCTACCAGTGACACCGCGTGCCTTGGCAGCGGTTACGTAAAGTTTGTCGACCTCGTCGGACATCAATGCACGTACCGTCTGGATGGCAAAGGCGGTCGCGGACCAGGCCAAAATAAACACGGGCAGCCATGCACGGGACATAAAATCCTTCACTCTTTCCCAGGACCAGGGGGCGTCACGGAATTCTGCGGAAAACAGCCCTGTCAAGCTGTCCCCGAATACAACTGTCGAAATCAGCATAATCATCAGGGCCAGCAGGAAGTTCGGCAGTGCCAGCCCCAAATAGCTGATCAGTCGAAGGGAGTTATTCAGCACGGCGCTATTCGACGTGGCTGAAATGATGCCGACCGGCAAGGCGATCAAATAGGCCAACACCAGCGAGGACAGGCAGATACCCAGGCTGATCCAGAATTTTTGCCCCAGCAGCAGGGCGATGTTGACCCGCAGGATGCAACTATCGCCGAATTCTCCTTGGAAGGCATTAAAGATCCAGACAGCCCAGCGCTGCAGATAAGGCTTGTCCAGGCCGAGACGGACTCGCTCGGCTTCTATATCGGCGATTGTAATATTGCTGCCTTGCGTGTTCTTGAAGGCAACATAGCGCTCAGCGCAGTCACCGGGAACGAATTCCATCAATGTAAAAACGATAAACGAAACTATAAGCAGCGTTAAAATAGCCAGAAGACCACGAACCAGAGCAAATCTAGCAAATTGCAACATTAGAAATCGCCCCCCTCCCGTTTTTTCCAGCTAATTAATAATTCCAGTGCAAATATCGCAATAGAATCCCCCGGGTAGTTTCAGGAAACTGCCCGGGGGTATTTTACAAACGTTCGTTGACTACTTGTCCAGATACCACTGGGGTGCCCGGTAGGGGTAGTTCCAGTAGTACTCGTAGGAATGTGTCTTGAACTCCGTTACGTTTTTCAATGAGTTGTTAACATAAATTGGTGCCGGTGCCAAAACTGTACCGATGAACAGTGTTTGACTGACCATAGCATCAACCAGCCGTTTGCCGATCTCATTGGATTTCGCACTGCCAGCAGGCTGTGACTGGAAGGCGTTGATGTCGTCAATCATCTTATAGGCCCAAGCCGGAGGCTTGACGCCCTTAGCACCTTTCGTATCGATATACTCAGCCCACAACATGCCGGTGCGCAGGAAGAAATAACTTTCAAACGGCGGTACAAACATATTGTTGTTACCCAGAACGATTGCTAACGGATGGCCCTTGCGCCACATGCCGACATCAAGTTTGTTGGACGACTGCGCCGAGCGGTACTCGTCAGGCGTGACCTCTTTGACGGTTGTCTTGACGCCAACATTGGCCCATTGTTGGCCGACCAACTCGACCACCTTTCCGGCAATTCCCTGAGTGGCGAACTGCAAGTTCAGCACCAACTTTTCACCGTTTGGGAGTTCACGGAAACCATCGCCGTCCTTATCCTTGAGGCCGACCGCATCCAGCAGGGACTTCGCCTTGGCCGGGTCGTGTTTTGCCATAAACGTTTTCCACTTTGCATCGACAAAAGGAGGATTGGGCGAGAAACCCGTATACTGGACAGGTGTACCCTCTCCAAAGAACGCGACATTGTTCAACTCATCGCGGTCGATGGCAACGGACATGGCCTGACGGAACCGCACATCTCCAAACACTTTACGTTTTTCAAGATTTTCTGATGTTACATTGAAAGTGAAGGTCGGTGCTGCGATCTCGGGTTTCAATTGTACCGTGTAGTTCCCCTTCTTCTGGTTTTCCAGAAGGACGGGAGCCATCGGCAACTGCAGTGACTGAGATTTGAAATCCACCTCCCCATTGATCAACTTCAGTATTCGCACCTGGTTGTCATTGACGTAGGTTTCATCCTGCTCGTTGATATAAGGAAGCTGATTGCCGGCTGTATCGACCATGAAGAAATAGGGATTAGCCACATAACGCCGACCGTCTGCGGTTTGCTTCACGTGGATGTGTGATTCGAGTGTCGGCACGGTATCCGCCGGCAGGTTGGCGACCTTGTCCGGTGCGGCCAGCATCGGTGTCGGTGTATCCGCCCAGTCGGAATTGCCATAGTAGGCAGCCAGAACGGCAAGGCCATTTTCGAACCCGGCCTTCTTCGCCATTTCATCGGCTTTAGGGTTAAGCTTTGGATCCCACTGGCCAAGGAAGTGTTTCGGCTGGAAGCCTTGCGCGAAGGAAGATGCGAAATGCGCCAGCAACCCAGGTTTAGGGGCGGGCAGGTTGAACACGACGGTTTGCGCATCAGGCGTATCGACGGTCATGCGTTTGCCGGCGACCAGAACATAATCCTTGGTCTTTTTCATGACGTCCGGATTAAGAGCCAGATTGTCATACCAGTATTTCACGTCCGCCGACGTAAACGGCATACCATCTGACCATTTGTGGCCCTTACGCAGATAGAAAGTCAGCTGAGTATAATCAGCATTCCACTTCCAGCCCTTGGCAACCATCGGTACGATAGTCTGCAGGTCATCCGAATAGCGCACGAGGTTGGCGTGCCTCATAGACAGTAAACCAGCGGTCCCTGCTTCGGAGGCATTCGTGATGACGTTGAATGTACCGCCGTATTTGCCGATCGAATCATAGGGCGCGACGACCAGCGGCTCTGACGGGATTCGATCCGCCAGCGGGGGCAGACAAGGGTTTCCCCAAAACATTCCGGTGAGGGCCCCAAAAAACGGAATTGCCATTAAATTAAGGGTGCAAAATGCGGCGGCCGGGTAATCCCCCAAATCAAAATTAATATGAAAAGCGCCAGCAGCGACACCCAAAAAAT
>JAJFHR010000120.1 GCA_021775515.1 Hyphomicrobiales bacterium
TTTGTTTGTGGAAGAATACCACTTCCTGCATGGCCGGGCTGCCTTTGAAGATCACCTGATCGATATCAACCTCCCAGCCGGTTTCCGGCTGGTCTTTCAACTCGCCGTTAAACGAAAGATCCCGGCGCTTTTTAACCAGGCCAGGTGGCGCAAACCTTTTGGCCTGAGGAAAAAGCTCTGCCCATTTATCGAGATAAAGATGGTGAATTTTGTTGGGTGAGACCAAAAAAGCGACCTCACCCAGATCTCCCACTTCATCCATCAGGCCAGGTGCCGGGGCAATGGGTGAATGCACAAACAATTGCCCGCTTGTGAGCCGGATTACCGTCATTCGGACAGGATAGGCAAAGCCGTAAAAATCAACCGGCGGACCTTCTGCGATCCAGATGTTTTTGCCAAATGGCAACAGCGCGGGTTGACAAGCCATAAAAGGGCCGTTTCATCGAAAAAACCGAAAGCTGGCCCCTCACATATACTCTAAGCCTTCGCCAGGCAAATCTTCAGAACTGCTACTATGGCAATTTGGTTGATTTCCTATATTTATTTTAAACGGCGCGATCACATCATATGTTTTTTGAACTTGATGCCATTTTCCATCTGCAACTCGCGCACATATTGCACAATCGCCGTGATTTGTTCCTCGGTTACTTGCGGTTGCGGTGGCATATTACCGTAGGGCCAGTGATGCTGGCTCACACCTCGTTTGGTCGCAAACAAAAAGGCTGCATCACTATGATGGCCGGGGTTGTAGATATCATGCACTAAGGGTGGTCCCCTGTCGGTGCCTGAAGCGTTTTTCCCGTGGCATTGCGCGCAGTTGGCATCAAACGCCTGTTTGCCGGCAGTAGCCTTAACCGAAAGTTCCGGCACCCGGACATTGACGCTCGCAGTTATCTGTGTGGGAGCAAATAATTGGTAGCCCATTACCGCTACACCTCCCGCCAGTGCGGCCACAACAGCATACTTTGGGAGCTTCTCAAACAATGTCATTTTTTTCTCCAGGTTTATGGACTGACATATCCACATGAGCGCCTTAAAGGCAAGAATTGGTGAGCCACTTCAGTGCATTTTAAACTGATAATTGTGGTTTCAGACATGCAACTCCTCTTTTTTGGCGGAATTTTGAGCATATGCTATTTTCGAAGACGGGTTGCCTACATAAAGATGTGGAGCGGCCTCGAATTGCTCACGGCAATCACGCGAGCAGAAGTAAAAAACCAAACCGTCGTGAACACTGGGTTTTGCTGCCGCAGTTGGCACCACCGTGCCACACACCGGATCCCGGTCCTCCTCCGGCGCCACCCAGCGCAGGGGTTGGTTCCTAATATCGTTTAATGAATGCTCAGGGCGCTTGTTTTGGCCGCCTGGATGAGCACCGCAACCAATCCGCATCATCAAAAAAAACGCCAAAATCCACAGGGCAAAATAAATTAGTGCTTCCATAGTTATTCTCCCTATCATGCAATCGAGGAACAAACTTAAATTCTGCCTGTGAACATATACGAATACCCCCGTGGGGTAGTTGATCTATATCAAGGTGCTTTTAAGATGCCTCAGGCAGCTTTCCAAAGACCTGCCGGTACGCCAGCAAAGAATTATTTGGCATCCCCCTTCGGCGGAAAAGAATTCAGATAAGGAGCGTTGAGAAGATTGAAACCACACCATAAGGATTGCCGTTCTCGCCTTTCGCGCATCGAAGGTCAGGTTCGAGGTATCGCCCGCATGATTGAAGAGGAGCGTTATTGTATCGACATCCTCACGCAATTGCGCGCTGTTAAGGCTGCACTTAACAAAGTTGAAACTGAAATTCTTAAAGATCACACCGATCATTGTGTGGTGCAGGCGATCCAGAGTGGTGATGCCAAGGAGCAGAAGGAAAAATTTACGGAGCTGGTGGAATTATTTGAGCGCTACAAGCAATAGCTGAGCCGTCCGGTATTTCCGTTTAAAAAATTCCAGATATATCTCAAACGCATAAAGTAAGCTTGGCGGTTTATCGGTTTTCTGCAACCAACGGCCTGCCATGGTCGGTCGGAATATCTGAGTGCGCCACACCACGGCAATATTTATCCGATAACATTCAAAAACCTGCGAAAAAACGAGGCCCGCACGTGATAACCTCCCTGATCGTTCACCTTCGGGCCTCGTCACCGGGTGATTTACCGTCTTTGCGGTTTTTTCCACCCGGCAACCAATTGAGGTTGTATCACCAAGCGGTGATAAATTAATTCGACTAGCTCCCTGCGGGAAGAACCAACTGGTGACCTTTTCCACCGATCGGAATTTCGCCGGTTACTTTCAACGATTTCTGATCTACCACCCATAATTTGGGTTCATCAGAACTCGATACATAGATTTTACCGGTGCCACGAATGACGCTCAGGTGATAAGGGTCAGGAGAGAGTGTCAATTGCCGGGATTGGCCGCTGGCAAGATCAAGGGCCACAAGTTTTTCGTCCTCGCGCGAGGCGACAAACAGAGTTTTGCCATCCTCCGACAAATCAATGCCGTGCAACATGGCCCCCACCGGAATCGTCATCACAGCACTGCGCTTGGCGATATCGACAATTGAAACCGAACCATCATCAACATTATTCACATATAAACGGGTCCCGTCCTTGGACAGCACAATATGCTCAGGACTGGCACCAACGGTCGCATTCCATTGAATTTTCCAATTTGACACATCCACCGAGGTTACCGTGTTGTTGCCGGGATTGCTGACATAAACGCTTTTGCCGTCCGGGCTGAAGGTTGCGTAGTTGGGGAATGGCCCAGTGGAGAAATTTTCCACAACCGCAAAGGATTTAAGATTGACCACGCTGATTTTGTCTTTGTTGGGGTGCGTGACAACTGCAAATTGACTGTCCGGGCTCACCGCTACGTGGTGGACTGCACCTGGAACATCAATTCGGCGCACAATTGACTTATCGGAAATTCTGATAACGGAGAGCGTACTGATTTCGGAACTTTCTTTGGTCGAAGACATCGCCGAGGGCTTGTGATGAGCTGCATGTTCATCTTCCGACATTCCCGATGGTTTGGCCGGCGCGCTTTCACCTTTTTCGCGCGCTTCATAACTTCCCGCGATCAAGAATTTGCCATCCGGTGTTCCGGCAAGCCCGTGTACGGCCGGCAGTCCTTCAACTTTACCAACGACCTTGTCAGTACTGATGTCAACAAGGACCAGTTCGTTATTACTGCCAAGCGGTACATAGGCCACCTCGCCCGCCAATGCGGGAAGCGATACCGCGGTGACAGTGCTTGCCATCACAGCTGCCATGGCAGCATATTTGGTAAAGAATCTCATTGTAGTCACTCCTTTCGAATTGCCCCTTTTGCGCAGCGAGGCGACTGATACAGTTGCAATTTGCCGTTTTATATAGAAATACCCCCTCGGGGTATTTGACCTGGGTCAAAACACCAAGAAATTTGATCCTCAATGGAATTGCGTATGCTCTGCCAGCCGAATTTTGATATTCTCAGGCTGATTTCATTATTCCAGACCAATTATCGCCGGCAGCGTGAGGTGGAATATCCTGATCAGCGATAATGACAAGGCAAAGCCGTTAGGTCTGCGCGCCGCCGTTAACCTGGATGAGTTGACCGTTTACAAAGGCCCCGGGTTCTGACACCAGCCATGAAACTGTGGCGGCTATTTCAGCCGGTTGTCCCAATCGGCCCAAGGGGATGCGAGATACCTGAGATTCAATATGCGCCTTCATTTCCGGGTCAATATGGTCGGAAGATATCGGTCCGGGTGAAATTATATTGGTGGTGATGCCTTGTGGACTGAATTCCTTGGCCAGGGCCTTGGTAAGGCCCCAGGCACCATGTTTGGCGACCGAGACATGAGGCCGGCTGGCATAACCTTGCAGGGCGTTCATGCCGGCAAAATTGATAATTCTGCCCCAGCGGTTTTTAATCATTGAGGGCAGACATGCCCGCGATAACCACACAGCGGAGGTTAAATCCACCGCCATAACCCGTTCCCACTCAGCCGGGGAAATTTCCAGAAATCCACCGGCGGGACGAATGGCGGCATTGTTAATGAGAACGTCAACCGAGCCAAATCTGTCAATTGTTTGGCGCGCGATTTCCTGGGCTTCTTTTTCAACCCCGACATCCGCCATCACAACCAACGCCTCAACGCCAAGTTTTTCCGCTTCAGCCGCGACTTGCTGACAGTCTTGTTCCCGGCTGGAGCCATTAATGACCACATTAAATCCGTCTTTCGCCAGACCCAAAGCAGTAGCCCTGCCGATATTGCGGCCGGAACCGGTAATGACGGCTGTTCGTTTGTTTTTAGCCATTTTTTCCTCACCTTTAATCAATTATTGCCGACGGCATTATGCGTTCATCAACGTGCTGACATCGCCAGCGGTTTCCAAATCGGCGATCTTACCAATTATGGATTCCACTCTTTTTGACCCGACCACCGGTACGGCGAGCGCCTGAAACTTGTCACAAAGCCTGTCCCACTGCTCTGTGGGATTTTGCGCAGGAATACCGACATTGTCCTCAGCGCTCAATCTGCGTCCGTCTTTGAGCTCAACGCTGACCACCGCACCGGAACGGTCAATATCATCCGTCAAGTCCAGGTCGATGCGCCCACGCGCAGCGATAAAACGCGGGTCATTGGCATTTTCATCACAATAGGTGCCAAGTGCGCTGGTATCAACGCCATCGAGGCCCATAGCGGCCAGATGTTGTATCGAAAATTTAATTTCCAGTCCGGAAACAGGCGCTGGAATGCAGCAGACAGAGGCATGGCTTGCGCGAACTTTCAGGCTCGCTTTTTCTACATCATCCAGTTTCAAGCCGTGTTCAATCCGTAATTTCCGGATCGCATTCAAGGTGGAATGGGTCAGGAAACACGAGGCGTGAAATTTATACAGCATTTCTTCCACTGCATAGGGTGCGGTATTTTCGTAGCGAATGGGGGCCGCCTCAAAATCAGGTACCTGGGCTTGTGCAAATCCATGGGGAGCTTCAATGGCCGCTTGGTTTGCCGTAAACCCGCGCGCGGCAAGCCGCGCGGCGATCAGCCCGTTCATGGCAGCCTTGCCGGCATGGAGCGGTTTGGTCATCGTGCCGAAATTGGCCTTAAGGCCGGCAGCTTGTGAGGCAGCGATACCCAGAGCAGTGGCAGTGGAATTAACATCAAGGCCCATCAATCTGGCCGCAGCGGCTGCGGCACCGAATGTTCCAAGTGTTCCTGTTGCGTGGAAGCCTGCTTCGTAATGACCTTCTTCACACATTTCACCCAGTGCACAGGCAACCTCCGTACCGATGATAAATGCGGTTAGAACATCTTGGCCGCTGGCACCAAGTTTTTCACCCAACGCAAGCGTGGCCGGAGCAACGCAGGCGGTTGGGTGCCCATGTAAGCGGCGGTGCACATCGTCAAAGTCGAGTGCATGGGCAGCCGCTCCATTGATCAGGGCGGCATTGTGCAGGCTCGTGCGTTCAGTTCTGGCAACCAGGCTGCATTCGCCGTTTTCGCTCGCAGCAAATTCCGCAAGCAATATTTCCGCAAGTGGTTCACTTTGTCCGGCAATCATGCAGCCAAAACAATCGAGCAGCGCATGTTTAGCAAAAGCAAATGCGCTCCTGGGTATGGTGTTCTGGTCATGCTCTGCGATCCAGCGAGCAGCTTCCATGCTGACGGGAAACTCGGTGTGCAGGTCACTAGTCATACTATATTGTCCTTCTTCAGTTCCGCAATTTCTGTGAGAGTAAATCCAACTTCCATTAATAGATCGTCTGTGTGCGCTCCCAGTAAAGGCGGGGGAGTGTCAGTTTTTATCGCCGCGCCATTTAGTTTAATGCCGGGCCGCGCGGTACGGATATCGCGGCCCACACCCGGCGCACAAGTAAAGGTGGCGATCATTCCTCGATCTGATATCTGCGACTGGGCCAGGGCCTCGGCGACACTCAATACGCAACCTGCAGGGACATTGGCGGCGTTAAGATTTTTCTGCCAATTAGCTGCACTTTCATAACTCATCGCATCTTCTAAAATCAGGGTCAGTTCAGCCCGGTTATCGAGCCGTGATTGTCGTTTGGCAAACCGGGCATCTTCGATAAGATATGGCCGGTCGATGACCCGGCACAAGGCTTCAAATTGTTCTTGTTTGTTGGCGGCAATATTGATGAGACCATCGCCTGTTTGGAATGTGCCCGAGGGGCTGGCGGTGAAATTATCATTACCCATTGCTTCAGGCACCTTGCCGGCAACAAGAAAATTGGAAACGACCCAGCCCATGGTGGCGATTACCGCTTCCAGCATGGAAACGTCAATAAAACAGCCCTTTGTATTCACTCTATTGGCCAAGGCGGAGGTAATGGCAAAGGCTGCTGTCATGCCGCCGATGGTGTCGGCCATCGGGTAACCGACGCGAAGGGGTGAACTGTCCGGCGCTCCGGTTATGCTCATGACGCCGGACATTCCTTGAATTATCTGGTCGTAGGCCGGCAGGTTTTTCAGCGATCCATCCTGGCCAAAGCCTGATATGGCACAATAAACAAGGTTGGGGTTTTCCTGCTGGAGAATTTCGTAGCCAACATCAAGCCTGTCCATAACCCCGGGCCGAAAGTTCTCCACCACCACGTCAGCCGAACTAACCAGGCGTTTGAAGATTTCCTTGCCTTTGGTCGACTTCAGGTTAAGGGTGATTGATCTTTTGCCTGTGTTCTGGGCCAGAAACGAAACCCCCATAAGTTTGTCGTTGAGATCTTGATCAGCTCCCAGTTGACGCGCAAGGTCACCGGTCCCGGGCAATTCCACCTTGATCACGTCGGCACCCATATGCGCTAACTGGTGGCAGCAAAACGGTCCAGCCAGGACGTTCGTCAGATCCAACACGCGAATGCTTTGCAGTGGCTTCATTTAATCGCCTTTTATAACTACCAAACGCAATTTTGGTTTTACTGATAGGCTTTTACACCGGCATGGGACCCAGCTATTTTATTGCAACTCTGTCCGGTTTGCTACAACAGATCAAATGAAATTGGCGAGGGGACGCTATTGACGGTTGGACAATTCGCGATATAACATTTGGGTCGAGGTTAAATCACCTTGGCCTTCTTCATGACGCTTGTGGAGATAACGGCGAACTGCCGCCATCCAGCAACGGTCCTTTCAAAGAACAATGCCAGAAACTGAAGCAGACAAGCCCCTCGTTGGCACCCATGTAGTTGAGATAGGCACCAGTGTTGCTGGACCCTACGCAGCGTGGATATTGGCGGCACTGGGTGCGGATGTTGTCAAAGTCGAACGACCAGATACAGGGGATGATGCGCGCCAGTGGGGCGGCTTGTTTACCGATGGCTCGTCATCGACATTCCATTATCTAAACAACGAAAAACGCTCAATCACCATTGACCTTAAAAATGAAGATGAGCGCAACTGGTTAGGTGAATTTTGTACCTCGAAGGCAGATGTCGTAATTCAGAATCTGCGGCCAGGAAATGTCGATCAATATGGGCTTGGAGCGGAGGATCTAACTGCTCAAAATCCCCGATTGATTTATTGCAACCTTTGGCCCTACGGCAATACCGGGCCGTTGAAAAACAAACCCGGTTACGACCCGTTAATGCAGGCCCTGGGCGGCATCATGAGTGTAACAGGCGAGATCGGCCGCCCTCCTGTTCGTGTCGGCCCGTCGATCATCGATATGGGCACCGGCATGTGGTGCGCCATCGGTATCCTCGCCGCCCTGAATCGCAGGTTGGAAACCGGCAAGGGCTGTATCATCGATGCCTCCCTTTATGAAACCTCCCTCGGCTGGATGGCCAGCCCGGTTGCAACCACTCAGGCCACTGGAGAAATACCGGGCCGTCAGGGTACCACCGCGCGTGGCATGGCACCCTATCAGGCCTATCAGTGTGCTGATGGATATTTAATTATTGCCGCTCCAAATGACGGACTATTTGAAAGGCTGGCAAAGGTGTTGGGCCACCCTGAGTGGACCAACGATATTCGTTTCGACGCTAATCTGAAGCGATTTGACAATGTCGATGCGCTCAACGCCGAAATGGAGCCGATTTTATTGACTCAAACTTGCGAATATTGGCGCGGCAGGCTTGATGAAGTCGGGGTGCCTTCCGCTCCGGTGCGCAATACCCGGGAAATGATGTCGGATGAGCATACTAGGGCACTGGGCATTATTCAGCAATTGGAGGGCGAGGCGCCGCTCCAAATGAGCCTGCCGCTTAGTTTTAATAAAGTTAGGCCGCAATTGCGCCGCGCCGCGCCAAAACTCGGCCAGCACAATGCGGAGATATTGGACAAGAGCTAATGCAAACAGATTTTGAAACCTTGTGTGTTGAACGGATTGACGATCATATCCTCCTGGTCACGCTTGACCGCCCTGAGGTTGCCAACGCAAAAAATACTCAAATGGGGCGTGAACATAAAGAGCTGTTTGAAGGACTTTATATTGATGCGGAAGATGTGAGGTGTGTGGTTTTAACTGGTCGCGGCAAAGTGTTTTGTGCTGGCGGAGATTTAAAAGAACGCAAGGGAATGACCGATAAGGAGTGGAAACATCAACACGCCATTTTTGAACAGGGCGTGCTCGCGCTGCGAATGTGTCCGATGCCGGTAATAGCCGCTGTGAATGGTCCTGCCTATGCCGGCGGCTGTGAAATGGTGCTCACCTCCGATTTTGCTTATGCTTCCACGACTGCACGGTTTGCACTCACCGAGGTTACACTCGGCATCATGCCCGGTGCCATGGGAACGCAAAACCTGCCACATGCGGTCGGTGAGCGCCGTGCCAAGGAGATTATTTTGACCGGGCGCCCGTTTAATGTCGAGCAGGCCTATCAATGGGGACTTGTAAATCAAATATGTGAACCGGAAAATCTCCTCGAAGAGGTGATGGATACGGCCCGCAAAATCGCTGAAAATGCCCCGCAATCTGTGATGCGCGCCAAACGCTCGGTTTCGGTGGCAACTCAAGTTGACCGTTTCAACGGATACCAATTTGAGCTGGAGGCCTATAACCGGCTGGTTCCCACAGAAGACCGGCGCGAGGGAATTCTGGCTTTTAACGAAAAACGCAAACCCCGGTATAAAGGGCGGTGAGGAGATGACCGGTGAGTGATGATATTGATGTATTGGTTCACGAGGTGGGGCCCCGTGACGGGCTGCAAAGCATAGAGACAATTTTTCCAACCCAGGCCAAGCTTGAATGGATAAGGTCGCAAGCCGCTGCCGGGATACCGCAAATTCAGGTCGGTTCGTTCGTCCGGCCGGATTTGCTGCCGCAGATGGCCGACAGTGCTGACGTGGTCAAAGAGGCGGTAAAGATTCCTGGCCTCATAGTTTCGGCGCTGGTCCCCAACCTGAAGGGCGCGCAAAACGCAATTGCTGCCGGTGCCCATCAACTCGGCGTGGTAATGTCGGTATCTGAAGCCCACAACAAATCCAACATCACCCGCAGCGTTGAAGAATCGCTGGAGGAATTTCGTAAAATAGTCGAATACCGCATTGACGTTGAAAGCGACCGCACTACCGTAATATCGGGTGGACTTGCCACATCGTTTGGATGCACAATTTCAGGGCTGGTTCCCGTGCGCGACGTAATGAAACGCGCTGAGCAGCTTTTGGCGCGGGGAGCCGACCGGCTCAGCGTTGCCGATACGGTCGGCTTTGCCAATCCCAGGCAGGTCAAGGATTTGTTTGACGAACTTTTCCGCACTGTTGGCGATAATATCCCGGTGGGTGCCCATTTTCACGATACCCGCGGCCTTGGTCTGGCCAATGCCTTTGCCGCAGTGGAGGCTGGTGTCCGGGAGCTTGATTCTTGCCTTGGCGGCCTGGGCGGCTGTCCCTATGCGCCGGGCGCCAGCGGCAACATTGTGACCGAAGATCTGGTGTTTATGCTTGAAGCGATGGGAATGAAAACAGGTGTCGATCTTGATGCTCTGCTCCAGACGCGCGAACTGATGGAAGGTTACCTCAAGGGCGAACCGACACAGGGCACGTTCCACAAAGCAGGCCCACCCCTCGGGTTTGTCCCGGCTACGATTGTTGCCTGACCGGGGAATAACTAAAAAGAAATTGGGAGAATAAATGTCTGACTTCGAACTGTCGGTCCCGGTTGAAGAGGACTACCCCGAAATTCGCCAGCAGGTTAGGGCCCTATGTGCCGATTTCCCAGGTGAATATTGGCAGGGGCTGGAAGATCAACCGCCCGAAACAAGTTATCCAACCAAGTTTATTGAAGCGTTGACAGAAGCCGGCTATCTGGCGGCGCTGATCCCGGAAGAATATGGTGGCGCCGGTCTGCCCATTCGCGGCGGCGGGGTCATCCTTGAAACGATCAATGCAACCGGCTGCAATGCCAGTCCCGGCCATGCTCAAATGTACACGATGGGCACAATTTTGCGCCACGGATCGAAGGAACAAAAAGAATATTACCTGCCGCAAATTTCCAAGGGTGAGTTACGTCTGCAGGCCTTCGGCGTAACCGAGCCATCAACGGGTTCGGACACGACCCAGCTCAAGACCCGGGCTGAAAAACGCGGCAACGGCTATATCATCAATGGGCAGAAAGTGTGGACAAGCCGCGCGGCGCACTCCGATCTGATGCTTCTTCTGGCGCGGACCACGCCTGCCGATAAGGTGGAAAAGCGCACTGACGGCATCTCAACATTTTTGATTGATTTGCGCGAGGCGCAGAAGAACGGCTGCGAAATCAGGCCGATCAAGGCGATGATCAACCATAATACCTGTGAAGTATTCTTCGATAATGTGCCCATACCGGGCGATGCACTGATCGGGGAAGAGGGCAAGGGGTTTCGCTACATTCTGGACGGTATGAATGCGGAGCGCTGCCTGGTTGCGAGCGAATCCATCGGTAACGGCCGCTACTTTGTCGAAAAGGCGGTTGATTACGCCAACGAACGGCAGGTTTTTGGCCGCCCGATCGGCAAAAACCAGGGCATCCAGTTTCCGATCGCCCAGGGGTATGCGCAACTGGAAGCCGCCGATTTGATGGTGCGCAAGGCAAGCGCCATGTTTGACGCCCATCTTAAATGTGGCGCAGAAGCCAACATGTCGCGATTGCTTGCCTCAGAAGCTGCCTGGGTCTGTGCTGAAGCCTGCTTTACAACTTTCGGCGGTTTTGCTTTTGCCCGGGAGTATGACATTGAGCGCAAATGGCGCGATGCCCGTCTCTCCCGCACCGCGCCGATTTCCACCAACATGATCTTGAGTTTCCTTGCTCAACACGTGCTTGGCATGCCGCGTTCGTACTGACTTTAATCACAAACAGGAGTTTAACATGCATAAGCGCCAATTGGGCCGGGGCGGTCCTATGGTTTCGGCCATCGGACTGGGTTGCTGGAGTTTTGCCGGAGCCTATGGGCCGACGACCGAAGCTGAAAGCCATGCAACGCTGGCTGCAGCACTTGAGCTTGGTGTAGATTTTCTCGATACGGCAAATGTCTATGGCGGCGGCGTATCGGAAAGAGCAATAGGCTCCTTCATCAAGATCCATCCGGGCCGTTTTACGATTGCCACCAAGGGCGGTATCCGCCGTGATCCGGTGACGAATATACGCTCGTTTGATAATTCGCCGGAACATCTGCGTCAAGCGCTTGAAACCTCGCTCAGTAATCTCGGTCTAGACCATGTCGAGCTCTACTATATTCATCGGCGCGAACCCGACCGGCCGATTGAGGAGGTTATGGACACCCTTGTTCGTTTCAAGCAGGAAGGAAAAATCGGCGGCATTGGGTTTTCGGAAATTTCACCGGCATCCTTGCGCCGTGCCCATGCAGTCCACCCGGTGATGGCCGTGCAAAGCGAATATTCGCTGTGGTCACGCATGCCGGAGCTGGGCATGATTCAGGCCTGTAAAGACCTCGGCGTTGCCTTTGTGCCGTTTTCCCCGCTCGGCCGCGGCATGTTTGCCACCAAAACTCCCGATCCGGCCAATTTCTCAGACGGCGATTTCCGTATTAATAACCCGCGGTTTCTCGAGCCTGATTTCGGTTATAATGTTGCAGCGATCGAACCTTTCAAATTACTGGCCGCAGATTTGGGCTCCACACCGGCCACGCTGGCGATGGCCTGGGTTCTGGCCCAGGGAGATCACCTGATCCCGATCCCCGGAACACGCACGCCAGTGCATCTGCATGAAGATTTAGCCGGTGCCGATGTCCAATTAAGCCCGGATGATCTGGCAGAAATCGCCCGAATTTTGCCTCCCGGATTTGCCCATGGCGATCGCTATTCGCAGGCTCAACTCGCTGGTGCTGAGCGTTATTGCTGACCTCACGACCCTCCCTTACCAGAAAAAATCGAGCCCGCATTGGCAAGGCGTTGCTGCATCTTGATGTAGATCAATTACGCAGAATTGCCGCGAGGCCATAATGGTTTTTAGAATGCGGCGGAGAGGAAAGGCCGTAGTTGCGGTCTGATAAAGAGGGGCTGTGCGAAAAGCGTTAACAGGTGGCAACAATTGTTTTTGCCTGTGAATTAGATACGTCAGCGCTATGCACGGTGGTGAGGCAGTAATTCAAATTAGCGCAAACTGGGAAATGACCGGATGTTTCAGGTGCGAATTCATGGACGAGGTGGCCAAGGGGTCGTAACCGCTGCTGAACTGCTTTCCGTTGCAGCATTCCTGGAAGACAAATATGCCCAGGCCTTTCCCAGCTTTGGCTCGGAGCGGATGGGTGCTCCGGTCATATCTTACTGTCGAATTGACGACAGGGAAATTCGCTCGCGCGAACCTATTAGTGCCCCGGATGCCTTGATTATTCAGGACCCGACACTGCTTCATTCCGTAGATGTTTTCCAGGGGCTTAATCCCGAGGGATTTATTCTCATTAATTCTCGCCGTTCCTTCGAAGAGTTGGGCATAGCCCAATTTGTCACCCAGTTCCCTGCCCATCACGTTTGCGATGTTGGCGCGACCGAACTGGCGCTGAAACATGTCGGACGGTCTGTGCCCAACGCCGCCTTGCTTGGCGGGTTTGCTGCAATTTCGGGGCAAATCCGCCTGTCTTCGGTTGAAAAGGCTATCCGAGAAAAATTCCCTGGCGCTGTCGGGGAAGCCAACGTTGCAGCAGCCAAGGAGGCTTTTGATGTTGCCAGGAATTCATAGGAAAGGTGCCTCATGCTGAAACAAGTGGAAGGATCAGTTGCCGTTGCCGAAGCCATAGCCCTTTGCCGACCCGAGGTCGTCTGCGCGTATCCGATAACCCCTCAGACCCATATCGTCGAGGGCATTGGCGCACTGGTTAAAGCCGGAGAGTTGGAAAACTGCGAATTTATCAACGTGGAATCCGAATTTGCCGCCTTGTCGGTTGCCATTGGTGCATCAGCCGCAGGCGCGCGCGCCTATACGGCTACCGCGAGCCAGGGAATTTTATTTATGGCCGAAGCCG
>JAJFHR010000013.1 GCA_021775515.1 Hyphomicrobiales bacterium
CCATTTGCCGCCACCAGAAAATGCCCGGTAATGATATTCAAGGCGGGTTTGCCAGCCATATTACCGTACCTGCCCGCGGCCTGTGTCCGGTAGATATGGCTCGGCTTGAAAGAGTTGGGTTATCCCTTGCCGATGTATCGGTGGTGGCCGATGCGGTAACAACCCCCTATCAGGCGGTTTTACAGGCAGGCGTCGGGCCGGGCGATTTGGTGATAGTCAACGGGGTTGGCGGGGTTGGCGGATATGCCGTTCAAATTGCCGCTGCCAAGGGTGCGACGGTTATTGCTATTGATGTGGTTGCCGACAAGCTTGCCGCTATTTCCCCCTTTGGCGCTGCCTTGACCTTAGATGCACGCGACTTTGATGGCCGGGCGCTGAAAAAGAAAATCGCTTCTTTTGTCAATGATCAAAACCTGCGGCCGCGTGAGTGGATCATAATGGAGTGTTCCGGTACAGCGGCGGGCCAAACCACCGCTTTTGGCCTACTCAATCACGGCGCAACCTTGTGCATTGTGGGCTTTACCATGGACAAGGTAGAGGTTCGATTATCCAACCTTATGGCGTTTCATGCACGCGTCCTGGGCAATTGGGGCTGCCCGCCTGAGCTTTATCCAGGTGCGCTTGATCTGGTCCTCGACGGCAAGATCAAGATCGCCCCGTTTGTCGAACAACGATCACTGGAAGAAATCAATCAGGTTTTTCAGGCCGTACACGATGGTAAATTTATCCGCCGGGCAATCTTAACCCCGGCAGCCTAGAGGAGAAAAAAATGAACGTTGAGACAACACCTCCAGCCGGCGAATTCGAATTCAGACCTCATGATCTGGTGCCGGACAAGGCGCGAGGAGAAATTTCCGAAAATGTTATCTACGAAAACCGCCCGGCCCGGAGTGCCGATGGATCGCTGGTTGACGGGCTCTATAATGTTTGGATAACCCTCAACAATCCCGGTCAATTCAATTCCTATACCACCGATATGGTCAAGGCGGTAATTCTGGCCTTCCGCGCTGCATCAAACGCACGCGATGTTAATGCCGTCGTCTTCACCGGTGCCGGCGACAAGGCGTTTTGCACCGGAGGAAACACCAAGGAGTACGCCGAATATTACGCCGGCCGGCCACAGGAATACCGGCAATACATGCGTTTGTTCAATGACATGGTGTCGGCAATTTTAGGCTGTGACAAACCGGTGATTTGCCGGGTCAATGGCATGCGCATCGGCGGTGGCCAGGAAATCGGCATGGCTTGCGATTTCTCAATTGCTCAGGATATGGCCCGCTTCGGCCAGGCCGGTCCAAAACATGGTTCGGCACCGATTGGCGGATCGACGGATTTTCTCCCGGTGATGATCGGTTGTGAACAGGCGATGGTATCCGGCGTGTTATGTGAGTCGTTTTCCGCCCACAAAGCCATGCGGCTAGGCATTGTTACCGATGTTGTCCCAGCGTTGAAGATTGATGGTACCTTTGTTCCAAATCCGATGGTTGAACTGCACAAAATGACCGACGAATGGGGCCGGATCATCCACGGTGAACCAAAAACCGGCGAGGCTCTTGTTGAGGGCAAAGCCACTCTGGCCGAGGGCGAGATGGACCTTCACCTGCTGGATGAAAAGGTCGACGAGCTGTGCACCAAATTGCTGCTCACCTTCCCGGACTGCACCACAAAAACCATAGAGGAGTTACGCAAACCCAAGCTGGAGGCCTGGAATATGAACAAGGAAAACTCCCGCGCCTGGCTCTCACTCAACATGATGACAGAAGCGCGCGCGGGCTTTCGTGCCTTTAATGAGGGTAACCGGCAGGATGGCCGCGAGGTTGACTTTATCGCCCTGCGGCAGGAACTTGCCGGCGGCACACAATGGACCCGCGACTTTACCGACAGCCTGATGCCGGGGGCGGGAAAATGACAGCGCCGCTTCACGTCTGGTTTGATCGCGATGGCACCTTGTTACGGCTCAGGCTCGATCGGCCAAAAGCCAATATCGTTGATGCCGAGATGATCTCAGCACTCAATACGACGTTTGCCCAGCATCTGGATAATGCCGGCCTTGCAGCGGTGTTGCTGGATGCCGCGGGCCCGCATTTCAGTTTTGGCGCCAGTGTCGCAGAACATATGCCGGACAAGTGTGCCGACATGCTCAAGGCACTGCATGCGTTAGTTCGCCAAATGTTGCAAAGTCCGGTGCCTATTCTTGTTGCAATCAATGGCCAATGCCTGGGCGGCGGCCTTGAAGTGGCAACCGCCGGGCAACGTTTGTTTGCAGCGCCAACGGCTAATCTGGGCCAGCCGGAAATGCAATTGGGTGTTTTTGCACCGGCTGCCTCGTGTCTGTTGCCCGAGCGCATGGGCCAATCGCGCGCGGAAGATTTGCTTTTCTCCGGGCGGAGTGTATCTGGCAAAGAAGCCTTGGCTCTTGGCCTGGTGGATGAAGTGGCCGACGATCCCGAAACTGCCGCACTTGCCTATTTCGACACACATCTTGCAGCCAAGAGCACCAGTTCCTTGCGCCTTGCAGTAAAAGCTGCCCGCCTTGAGTTCGTTGACCGCATAATTTCCAAACTCGACCAAGTCGAAGCCCTGTATTTGGATGACTTAATGTCAACCCACGATGCGGTTGAGGGCCTTGAGGCTTTTGTCGCCAAACGATCAGCCAAGTGGAAAAACAGATGAGCAAGCCCTCAACCAGTGAAATCGTCGCCCGCTGTCAGGCCCTATACGAAGATTTAAACTTCACCGCTGCCCGGCAATGGAAAGAAGCTGAGCCTAACCGCAAGGTTATTGGCTTTTTGCCGGTCTATGTGCCGCGGGAAATTATTCATGCCGCGGGCATGCTGCCGCTGGGCATTTTGGGCGGCGGTGACCAGTTGGAGGTGATCCATGGCGATGCCTATTATCAAAGTTATATCTGCCGTATTCCCCGCTCGACGGTTGAACTGGGCGTTTCCGGCCGGTTGGATTTTGTTGATGGCATGCTGTTCCCGTCAATTTGCGATGTCATACGCAATTTGTCGGGGATGTGGAAAATGATGTTTCCGGGAACCTACAGCAAATATTTCGACGTTCCCCAGACTTACGAAGATGAAATTGGCGGCACTTTTTATATCAATGAAATGAGGGAATTTCTGCACGATCTTGAAAAGATGTCAGGCGCTGAGATCAGCACAGATGCCTTACGAAATTCCATCGATGTTTATAACAAAAACCGCCGTCTTATTCGCAAGCTTTATGAATTGCGGGCCAAAAAACCCTGGCAGACGCCGGCCTGGGAAGTTTATTTGATTGTACGTGCCGGGCTTGTGCTGCCGGTTGAAGAACACTCAGCTCTGCTTGAACAATATATTGCTGCGGTTAAAACAGAAGACCGGCCGATCCGCGATAATTGCCGTGTTGTGTTAACCGGGATGTTTTGCGAGCAGCCACCGCTTAACCTGATCAAGTCACTGGAGCTTTCAGGCTGTTACGTCGTCGATGATGATTTGATGCTGGTGACGCGCTGGCTTATCGGCGATGTGCCGCTTGACGGTGATGCCCTATACAATCTGTCCCAGGCCTTCCTGCATCAATCGGAAAGCACAGCGGCAAAATATGAACCCAATCTGAAAGAAAAAGGCCAGTTTTTGGTGCGCGCAGTCAAACGCACCGGGGCGGAAGGCGTTATCTTCGCCTCCCCCTCCTTCTGTGATCCAGCCCTTCTGGAGCGGCCGATGCTTCAAAACGTGCTCAAGAAGGCCAGCATTCCTTACATCGCCTTTAAATATGCCGAAAATACCGGACAAATGCAGCCTATTCGCGAGCAGGCCGGAACCTTTGCAGATTCAATCAAACTATGGAGCGCAGCATGAAAATTACGACAAGCAGAGCGCAACCCAAAGAAGTCGTCAAAGATGCCTCGATGCTGAAGCAGAAGGAGATGATG
>JAJFHR010000121.1 GCA_021775515.1 Hyphomicrobiales bacterium
GGGATACGAATTACATCAACATAGCCAATCGCCCGCAAACTGCGCTGCAACCGGCGATCACCATCGTTCCTTAAACTGTCAATAATTTCATTAAGGCCAAATACATCATCTCTTGTCAGATAACCTACGGTCTTTTCACCATGGTCAAATTTTTCACTGACACGGGCAAAGCCAGAGTGAATTAGCAATAGCCCATCAAGATAATGATCCTGCTCCGAAATTATCGGCTCGTGCTCGATAATCTGTTCGGTTCGGTTGTCGCTGGCCATCTCGCGTTGATAGCGATGGGTCCATTCAAAATTGCCATAGGTTTCAAACAGCGAGTGCGTGACGATAATTTTCAAGGTTTCATCATCGATATTATCGAACAGGGTACTTTCTCTCAGCCGCGTCTCCAGCCCGCGCTCACGATACAACTTGTCTATGGTTTTATGAACAATATCCGACCATTGCCGAATATCCCGCAACCCCTGCCATCTCAATTCCAACAACTCGGTTTCATCAGCGTCCGCAAAAACCGTATTGTTTCGCGGACTACGGGCCAACGCAGACAGCTCACCAAACATTTCCGGTGCTTCTAACCGGAAGGTTTGGAATTTTTCGGAAACATCATCGACATTTTCAATTCGCGGAACCAGGGTCTCATAGGCTTGTGGCGGTTCCGATAATTGCGCCACCGTATCTAGAGCCTCAATGTCAGCGGTGTGGATAGACACTGAAACCGCTGGATCAGATGTTAGATGAACATTGTCATCGACATTGTTACCCGACCACCGGTGGGCTCCCTCACCCAGGTATTCAGGGGTATTGGAATTTCGCCAAAGCTGGGAAAGTGCATTAAACCAGGATCTCTTGGTTCTTGCCTTGTTCTGAAAAGCCGCTTCTTCCCCCTCCGCGGTTATAAAACCCTTCACCGATCCATTGAGGATTATAAACAGAGAATTTCCATAATCACCCTTGCGGACAATAATATCCCCCCGCCCGTATCGCACGATACGCCCATCATTCGCGATTATATCAGCCAGCGCCAAATCGCTGGGAAAATCATCCTGATCTATGGCCTTAAAGAGGGGCAGCGACAAGACGCGCTCGACTTCCCGCTCCCGTAACCTCTCATGGCCAAAAGGCTTGTCCCAGCGCTGAGGTTTGCCGACGTGCTGTACCTGTGTCACTGCCCCCCTCCTTAATGCACCAGCCTCAACGGCAGCACAGGTTCCTCGCGACCTATTGTGATGGTTTGCCTTTGTATTTGTCAGAACCTGGTATCATTTTATCAACGGCACCAAAGGAGCTGCCATCATATTTGCCAACAACCCCCAGGGTGGCCATCGCCACCTTATCAGCGGCAGCACTCAACGCAGCATCATTATTTAGCTTCAGCTTGGCAGATTTACTCGCCTTGATGATTTCGACAAATTCCGCGGCTTCAGGCAGCGCCTTGGCAACCGACGTTAATTTCTTACGAGCGGCGGCGGCACGACGGGCCATTTTGATCGCATAGGCTTGTTTTTCAGTTGCTTTACCAACGGCTCGTAGCGCTGTTTCCAGCTCAACAGCCAAACCAACTACATACATCATACGTTTTCTGTTGGCGCTGGCTGGATTGTTGGTTTTGCTATACCAGGTATTGTGTCGCACTTCGCCTTGAGACCATGAGACGAGTTCGAAGGCGCTTCCGGCTGGATGGCCACCGACGTTTACAAGTTTT
This sequence comes from Hyphomicrobiales bacterium, assembly GCA_021775515.1. Classification (GTDB taxonomy): domain Bacteria; phylum Pseudomonadota; class Alphaproteobacteria; order Rhizobiales; family JAJFHR01; genus JAJFHR01. Next base: position 1,709 of record JAJFHR010000121.1, read on the forward strand.
TCCTTCGGCACGACGTGGCAGCTGTAGCAATTTTTGGCCAGCGTATATAGTGCCTTAGGCCGGATCATCCCGTTGGCTTCAGCTTTTTTCCAACGTGCTGCAGCTTCAGCTTTTGATTCGGTTTCCTTTTTCTTACCGCTAAATTCGCTGTGAATCTTAAGCCAGTTTTTACCCGCTGAATGACACGACTCGCAAGAGATCCCGGATACGGGTTTCGGTTTGTTTTTTACAATCTGGCTGGTGAAATGACAATCCAGGCACTGGCTTTCGGATTTGACTCGCTTAATTTTCATTTTCTTTGAGATTGCCTTGGCTTCTTTGCTTCGCGGCATAGCCCGGAAAGTAGAAAAGTGAGTGGTTGTTTTCCAATTAGCCGTTTCAGTTTTATGGCATTCAGCACAGGCATTCGGCCCAACATTCAAGCTGGGCTGGGCTATTGCCGAAGTCACCCTAAAGAATACAAATGAAACAGCAGCTAAAATTAAAACTGATTTCAGTGCCCCAGAGAGCTTGCGCACATCACATACGACCATGAGATATTTCTCCATTAAGTGGCGTTTCCGACGATCATTTTATTTTAAGGCAGACAAACGTATAGCGAGAGTGTTGCAAGTCAGTAATCTGACGCGTGCAAGTCAATTTTGCACAACGCATAAGGGACAGTGATGACAAATTTGTTAAATTTTATGATGATGCCAGTCTAACTGACGTCACAACAACGCCATCTGCCCACCGATTTCGCCAGCAATTCGCGCGCTATAGATGCCCTCCCCCTTTTTACCAAAAATCAATTTTTCCCAACTGATCAGAAGCCTTGCCGGCAATGGTAGCCAGTTTGGGATATTGACGCAAGGACGACATGGGTTTCTTGCCACCGGCAACCCCCACTTTTTCAAAGCTTAACGCCTAAGTTTCGGTTTTTTCCTGCTGAAAGTTACCAACCTCGGTCAATCATTGCCCCACTAATCGTCAGTTAGCTTACCGATTCGATCATCCTCATTGGCATATTGATAACGAATAAACTGATCGGTCGGGCGAACCACGATCATTTTGCGAACGCCCGGTTTTCCGTCGACTAAATATTGAATTTTACGGGCCTTGATCGCACGGCCTAACTTATCCTGTTCAACTACTATCGCCCCGTGACGGCTATAGCGGGTCTTTTTATTGCCTTCAATTCTTTGCCAGCCGATCAGCCGCCCCTTAGCATCATAGTCATAATTGTCGATCCAGTTACGCCGTGGAAATAATAAAGGATCGGTATACCGCGCTGTAAAGACCGGGTCGCGATAATCTACACTTTTGATTTTCTTCTGGTCATTATAGGTCCGCTTCTGGTCACCAGGATACATCAGGCTGATGAACGCCGGTGCGGAAATAAACTTGCCGTTGTCAATGAAGACTCCAATATCCACACGGTCACTGACAAGATCCGGGCGTCCCGGCACAGCGGCACGCTCATGCCAGGGCACAAAAATTTCAACCACCGAACCTGTTTCATTGACGGGCTTGATCCTGATACGATTTTTATCGCCCCGTAAAACCTGCCAGCGATAGGTCAATTTTTCAGCCTTGGTCAGGTTTCGCCCTGCAGCCTGGACTAAAAATCGTTTTTCATAAGCAATCGAGCGGGCAACCCGGGCAACAGCTCCGGGTGTATCAAACAGTTTATTGCTCAAACCGCGCGGCAAAGGATCGATACCCTCAACCGGTCCGCTTTCATCCATCACCTTAATCCCGACCATCGGCGGGATATCTTCGACCTTGAGGTCGTTCGTCAGCTTGATCATCTTTAAAAGGTCAATGTTCTTTGCCTCAAAAACCGATGGATGGGCCTTGCCGCTGAGATAATCCTGATCGTTGTTAATCCCTTTTTGTCCGCGGCGGAAAATCATCTGCACCGTCGGCATCACCAGACGGGCCTTTTTCAATGCTTCCTTCACTTTGGGTTTGAAGGCCGCCAAAATACTGGCGACGGCCTGAAGAAAAGGCTGGTCTGAAACCGAAGATCCCTGGGAAATCAACACATAAGGTGTATTTGCCGGCAAAACATCGCCAAATTCGGCATCATGGTCGCGATGCTCCGGATATACATAAAGTTGATTGTTGGCATATTGCAGATAAAGCATTTGCGACAACCCGGTTTTGGTCAGAGCCAGCCGCGGCAGACTTCGCCACAGCGCCCCGGTCACAGCGGTAGAGGAATTTCCAATTGTGATAGCATTATAAAGAATGCTCTGATTCAGACCGTAATTAACGGTCGCCTTGCGGGCCGCCTCGCCATAGACAATTTCACTCATCTGCGGAAAGCGGCCGAGGCTCAGTTTAGAGTGTGAATTATCTCGATTATCGTATAGATCGCCAAAATTACCGGCAGCGAGCCCCTGCTCATACCAGGCATTGATTTGAAGGGCTGGGATACTTCTCACCCCCATCGGCCGTATTTCGGGAGGTTTTTTGGCATCAAATCGAAAGCGGCTGGTTAACACGTTGAGCCGCGGCTCCCACATGGTATTTTTAGGCTCAACCACAGCCTTGGCATCAACAACAAGGCTTGGAACTGCCCGGCCGATTTTTCGGCCATTTTTTTGCGATATTGCCTGAACCGCCTGTTTTATCAGTTGTGAAAATTCCTGATAGCGTTTCCGCGCTGCCAGATAGCTGTGTTGCGGAATTTTGTTGGTCTGTTTATAACTGCGCTCAAGGCCCAGGGCCAAGCCTTCAAGCAGGCGTTTGGCCACATCCTTGCGGGCCTGCACACCTGCTGGATCATATTGAAATTCGGGTACAAGCGGCAAGCCGCGAACCATAAATTCAATTGCCGCTTTGGCCTTTGTATAACTGCCAGCTTGTAAATAGGTGATAGCTTCAACTGGTTGATTGAATAACGCGGGCAACTGGAAAACATTTAATTGCTGCGCCCCCGGCGGCACAACCGCGGTTTTTTTCTCTGCCGCCTGAGCCAGAGCCTCAACAGGAAGCAATATCGTCGACGCTGTCACTGCAAGGCAAATAACAGCGCCAAAAAGCCCGCGCCGACTACGAGACGCTTGGTGTAGAAGCTGCGCCTGGCCGGATTGCCGCGCATTTTCAAAGACAAATGTCATTCAAATTCCCAAACTACCCCCAGCGATTATTTTAGATCACGTCATGCCTCTTCAAACGGGAAAACCGGCGCACTTTAAAACGCGCCGGAGGATTTGGTTTTCTCACAATGCCAAGTATGAACGGACATGCCATTTCGTGCAACGTGAGAAACCCGCTTCCAAGCAAATTCGTTAATCAAATGATTACATTGCGGAAAATTGGTGGGCGATGTAGGGCTCGAACCTACGACCCGCTGATTAAGAGTCAGCTGCTCTACCAACTGAGCTAATCGCCCTAACCTCTTATAATAACTGCAAAAAGAGGTAATTTTTACACCAATGAACCAGCGCGAATCTGTGCGCGGCAACATCCGCAATTGTCGTAACAAAACCTCGACGCTGTGTCCAGCAGGCTTATCAGCAACCAGAACACCGGCCCGAATTAATCGAACCGGTGCTCTAAAGCGTGTCTCGCAAAAGTGGGCACCCGTTTTTGCGATTAAGACACGCGCAAAAACAAAGGGTTAAAGTGTGTCAAATGAATCCGAAAAAAGGCGACACGCTTTAGAAGATACCTCATTGAATTTGCCACACTCAGCCAGCCTGGCCTTGTGAGGCGACCAGAGTTGCCGGCGCGGTTTTTTCCCGTTTTACCAAGAGCTTGTTAAGCGCACTGACATAAGCCCGGACTGAGGCAACCAGCGTGTCCGTATCGGCGCCGCGACCGGTAACAGTCTTACCATGTTCCTCAAGCCGCACGCTGACTTCCGCCTGGGCATCAGTTCCCGCCGTAACAGCATGGACCTGATAAAGCTCCAGAGTGGCGGAATGTTCAAACAGGGCTTTGATCGCATTAAATGAAGCATCAACTGGACCATCACCAGTGGCTGTGTGGGTGCCGACTTCGCCGTCAACTTCAAGGCTCAGTGTGGCTTCCTGCGGTCCTTCCGATCCGGCAATCACCCGTAAAGACAGAAATTTGATGCGCTCATCCGATTTTGCCAGACCGTCATCAACCAATGCGATGATATCTTCGTCGTAAACGTGCTTTTTCTTGTCCGCCAGGTCCTTGAAGCGCTGGAAAGCATCCTGAAAGGCATTATCGCCCAATTCATAGCCCAGTTCTTCAAGTTTGTTGCCAAAGGCATGCCGGCCGGAATGTTTCCCCATGACCAGAGACGATTCCTTAAGGCCAACGCTTTCGGGTGTCATGATTTCATAAGTTTCGGTGTTTTTCAGCATACCGTCTTGATGAATTCCGCTTTCATGGGCAAAGGCATTCTTGCCAACAATCGCCTTGTTGTACTGCACCGGAAATGCGGCAACAGCAGCCACCAGCTTTGATGCCCGGGTGATATATTCCGGATTAACACCGGTGGTAAACGGCAGAATGTCAGATCGGGTGTTAATGGCCATAACAACTTCTTCAAGTGCGGCATTTCCAGCGCGTTCACCAAGACCGTTGATCGTACATTCGATCTGCCGCGCCCCCGCCATGGCTCCGGCCAGCGAGTTGGCTACCGCCATGCCCAGATCATTGTGACAGTGGGTTGAAAAAATCACGTCATCAGCGCCGGGAACCCGCTCCTGCAGCATGTTAAGCAGAGCAATATATTCATCAGGCATCGTATAGCCGACCGTATCGGGGATATTAATCGTCGTCGCCCCCGCTTTAATTGCAGCTTCCACGCACCGGCAGAGAAAGTCCTGCTCCGTGCGGGTGCCATCTTCCGCCGACCATTCCACATTATCGGTATAATTGCGGGCCCGGGTCACGCTGGCGACGACTGCATCAAACACCTGTTCCGGTTCCATTTGAAGTTTATATTTCATATGCACCGGGCTGGTGGAGATAAACGTGTGAATGCGCGATTGCTTCGCCGGTTTGACCGCTTCGGCGGCACGATCGATATCCTTATTAGAGGCCCGGGCAAGCCCGCACACGACAGCGTTTTCGACAATTTTGGAAATTTCGCTGACGGCCTCGAAGTCACCATTTGAGGCAATGGGAAAACCCGCCTCGATGATATCAACTCCCATCTCGTCGAGCAGCGCGGCGACCTTGATCTTTTCGTTTAACGTCATCGAAGCACCCGGCGATTGTTCGCCGTCGCGCAAGGTTGTGTCGAAGATTAAAACGCGGTCTTTTTCCTCAGCTTTGGTCTGGTCGTTTGGTTGAGTGTCTGTAGTTGTCATTATCCTGGTCCTTCACGGCACCGCCTGTCAGCGGCAATCTGTTTTGCTGATGTTTTTACTCCCCTAAACACTCGCCCGCAATCATACGGACAGCCAATGCCTAGGGGCTGATAAGGAGTAGGATTTCAATAATTCTACCGGTACCGGGAGCACCGTTAAACGGGAGCGCTACACACAAATCCGCTGGCCGGTCGCATTTGACCGCCCGCTGCTGAATTATGTTGCCATGCATCGTCATATTAAAAATAGCTCACATCACCGTTTTCGACAGATCCATTTTAGCTGGTGCGCTAATTTTTTTCAAATTATGCCCACGGGGACCTAATCATTGGTTAACCCTATTTTTGGGAACAATCAAGTCTTGGCCGAAAAAAATCAACATCTGGAATTTAAACTCAGCAGAAAACTACACATTCTAGCCGCATTTGATCAGTTAATCTATGCACACCCATGGTCTTCGGATATAGTGCATGTGACCCAACAGATATAATGCTTGAAACACTCAGGAGGAAAAACAGTATGTTCAAACGTATCGTATTTACAGGGATTGCAGTACTTTTTTTCACTGTTTCCGCCAATGCCAATAACTGCCCGTTGAGCATGGCGAAGATTGATGCGGCCCTGCCGATTAAAATGTCCAGCTTGAGTGCAGGCGACCTGGCCAAGGTAAAATCTCTGCGTGCCCAAGGCGAAGCCCAGCACAAATCAGGTGATCACGGCTCATCTGTCGCATCTCTGGCACAGGCGATGAAGTTGCTCGGCATTAATTAACCCGGCCAACTGCTACACTGGCAACTACCTGCCAAATTCGCTCCGGGCAAAAAACAATCAGCCAAGCCTGAAATCTTAATAATTACTCACCCAAGGAGGCATCAGACGGTTATCTGGTGCCTCAACCTTTCCGCCACGCAAAGTCATTGAATTGGGGCAACAACGCCCTGTTGGAATTCTTGCTGCTGCCAGCCGCAATGTTATAATCCAACCTGCAACAGTGAAACGAGGAATGTAATGGCACGCAACCTTGAGGAGGTAGCACCAGGCTTCGTGTCATCGCGCCTGCTTGGCTGGGTGTTATTGGTCCTGGTCACAAGCGAACTACTGTACCTTTATACCGGCGTGCGCGGTGCCGGAACCATGGCCAAAATTCTGGTTGTCACCTTGCCGCTGCTGGGTTGGCGGGTGCTGGGCCTGCGCGAAGGCTATCTGCTTGCCATTTGTTTTTCACTTCTCTTTTATGCCTGGTTTAGCGGCAAACCGGTCGCAGCGTTTGCTATTGAAGGACTGTCGCGATCCGCCTATCTGACCAGCTTCATTTTACTCATGGCATTGCTGCGAGAAGGCGCCCTAACCTCACCTTCCGTGTTAGAAGTCGGCAGCGTTTTAACCCGTCAACCTTCCAGCCGGCGGTTTTTGACCCTGTTTGCAGGCGGGCATTTTTTTGCCGTCCTGGTCAATCTTGGTGCTTTGTCGCTGCTGGCACCGATCATCCAGCGCGGCGTTAGGGCGAAAATTCCGGCGGGTGATCCACTTGACGACATTTCACAGGTGCGCGAGCGCCGCCAGTTATCAGCCGCCTTGCGCGGGTTTTCATGGTTTTTGGTTTGGGCGCCAACGGCTGTCACCCAGGCGGTTCTGCCAACGCTGATGACCGGCATTGATACCACCCGGTTAATGCTCACCGGTCTTGCCCTGGCTTTTCTCATGTTATGTGTCAGTTGGGCTGAAGACACTTTGCGCTGGCTCAGTTTCCGCAAACGACTGCAAGCAGAAGGCCGTATGCCGTTACCCTCAACGGCTCGAATTCCAGCCCGGGCCGCGCGTAATCTGGGAATTGTATGCCTGGCATTGTTCGGCCTTTCAACAGCCCTGAGTGTCTTTGGGCAAGTCACAATCGTGACCGGCGTTATGTTGACTTCACCCATCGTTGTTGTGTTTTGGGTCTATGTGCAACAATCCGAAAAACCGGGCTCAACCCGCAGAAAAGCAGCGTCAGACAGGCTTGACGAAATTGCTTTTAAAACCATTCCCAGCTATATCCGCGAGGCCATATTCATTGCCAGTGCCGGAGTTATCGGCACACTTGCCGCCAAGTTGGTTCCCGCAGCAGACGTTGCAACCATGATAGGCCTGTCTGACTTGCCCGGCTGGCTCGTTTTGTGGGCCTTGACCGTAACAGTCTGGGC
>JAJFHR010000122.1 GCA_021775515.1 Hyphomicrobiales bacterium
TTTCATTCGCATGCCGCCGAAGAAATATACATTCCAATAAGTGGCTCGGGTCATTGGCGAATGCAGGAATCTCCATATGTGTTGAAAAAAAAATGGCTCTGTTATTCATTGTCAACCGTGGATGCCGCATGCAATACGTAGTGGTAAAATGCCACTTTTAATGCTGTGGGCTTGGGTCGGAGATGTTAGTTTTGAAGCATACCGGATAGAACCGAATGCTTTCGACAATAATGGTATCCCCATCTGACTGGTAGTTCGATCGATCATAACAATTTTCGGCTTCAGACAACTTCACGATATGCTTTACTTCCCGCGCAAATGCCATTAACCGGCCAGCGTTGAAAAAACGATGGTTTTTGTGACAGTTCCATATATCCGAAGCACCCCGATAACGACCATCGTTATTTACCGAACGATTCTGAAGCGAAGAGCAAATGCCAGGAATTTGGTATAGGATAGCTTTCGGGAACAGCCACGGCTATCAGGTGGCATTTGATCCCCCCGGGGTTAGGTTAGATAAATGAGGTAAAAATGTCATCTAACAAATCAACACGTGCGCCCGGCGATATCAGTGCCGAGGCGGAAATATGGCTGGATAATGTGAGATCACCAGACGATGGAAACACGGCTGAGATACCCGTGATTGAACAGCGTAAACAGGCGTACGAGATGGCCCGACCGGCCTCGAAAAAGGCGCTCAGGGACCACGCTGTTACGATTTCGGAAAGTGAAATCGACGCGATCCCCTGTATGGTAATCAACCCACCAGAAAGGCGTGAGGCACGAACTCTGCTTTATCTGTTTGGCGGGGGCTTTACCCTTGGCAGCCCTTTCGAGGGTCTTACAATCAGCGCAGCCCTTGCCGCAAAAACCAGTGCCCGCGTCATTGCGCCAGCATACCGGCTGGCCCCGGAATACCCGTTTCCGGCGGCGCTAGATGATATTTCAGCGGTTGCGCATGAGGTTTTTGACAGTCCGACTTCTGCTTGCGTCGCAGGCGAATCAGCGGGTGCCAATTTGGCTCTGGCCCTGATGCACCGATTGAGCCGGACAGGCCTCGCCATGCCCCACGCGGCGGCTCTGCTATCACCCCCATCCGACCTTAAGGAGCGTGGCGAGAGTTTTCTGGCAGCTCGCGATCCGTCTTTCAACCCATCCAGAGCGGATCAGATTGAATCTGCTTATATTGGCAACAATGACAGGACCAACCCCGAAATCTCACCGATTTATGGCAAGTTTGACGTAAATTTTCCGCCTTGCTTGATTACAACAGGTACCCGCGACATTTTCTTGAGCTCAGCAGTACGACTGGCACGCGTGATGCGCAAGGCAGGTGCGCCGGTTGATCTGCGCGTCTGGGAAGGAATGTGGCATGTATTCGAGTATTATTCTGAAATTCCCGAGGCAGATGCATCTCTCACCGAAGTAGCGGAATTTTTGGGGCAACATTTCTAAAGGATTTTCGATCTACTCGCCAGATTTTGTTCGCCCAAACCTCGCTTCCCACCAATTTCAATGTCACAAAACCCATCCTTTTTGCGACACCCCCCGACTTCCGATTATCGCACTCAACAGACTCGCCAATCGTGCCGCAAACTCGACAACAATCCAAATCGAAAACGGTGGTTTGTCCACATAGCCGTCATTTGGCTGCCGTAAAAAGGATCGTTAGTAGAGCAGACATTGAATGCCTGCCTGGAGCCTCAAACGTCATGGTTCAGCGAGTTAGATGCCATAGTTGATAAAGCGAAATACAGGACGTCAGCACAGCCAGAGACAGCCATACTAATCCTGACTGTTCCAAATAAACATCACCGCTATCATTGTCGAAGCATCGGCCTAACTCGTTGAAACAATGCCGCCATTTGAAGTACAGGGTATAGTAGGCATAAAAGAAAAAAGCTGATAACCCCAAAGATATTGCAAAGGCCAGTTTTCTTATCATGACGGTTTTCTCCCCAATTTACGGAAATTACATTTCGCAAGCAGCCGTCATCGTAGCCACCTTCGCCCTATTGGGCATCCTCAACAGCGTTTTCTACGCAGTTGGTGCCGACGTTTTACGCAAATTTATTCATAGCACAAAGGTGATTAAGCGCATGAACCAGACGGGCGGCGCTGTGATTGCAGCTGCTGGTGTCGCAGCACTCTTCACAAGACGGCCTTCCATTTAATAGTTCAATCGACGCTTGCCGTTGTTGCAGGTCTGACGAACGGCAGCAATGGGCCATTTGCAGGCGTAGATATTGTGTTGTGATTTGACTTGCCAACAATCGTTGTGACTTCCGTTTTTTGACCCAAAGCGCCATTCACACATGCCGATCGCCCTTCCGTTCCGAGCTCTTTTCCACCAAACTTAGGATATCGCCACTAGGATGGTTTTCTAATTGGATATGGGCGTTATTGACCCCTCTCAGACCTTTTGTGTTTGTCATTCAGCATTTTCAACAGAGCCAATTTACCTTTGTCATTCATTGGTGTGTACATAATTGTATGATAGGTTTAGAGGCATCTATCTGGAATTTCTTTTTTGAACTATTGAACCAGAACGTGCGGTTTTTACCCGTGCTTGACATAAGCAGCTTCACCAGGACCAAGCAGATACCGTTAAACACAACGACAGCTGCAGCCGACAGAAAAGAAATCGAGGCAAATAACCTGCTTTGGTGACCACGACGCCAACAAGCCCACAAATTCCGGTACCAACAGTGACGCCAAGGCCATAAAAGGTTAAAAGCGGTAAGGCTTGCCGCCGCCAGGGTAATAACTCCAAGACTGCAATCTGTTGGCTAAGGAATCATCCAATGAACAAAAAACACCAGTTCAATTTTGGTTATTTGGTTGCCGTATTTTTGGTTATCACCGCGATCCAATTGTGGCTGGGGAACCAAGCGGTTGTGCGAATTCCTTATAGCGAATTTCAACAACTGTTG
>JAJFHR010000123.1 GCA_021775515.1 Hyphomicrobiales bacterium
GAACATCTCCCATAATATATGCTTTGTCTGCCAGGTGCTTATCAAGTACGCCAGCAAACCGCCGAAAATCGACCACAGCCTCTTCAATGATTTTTTCGTCCGGCAATCCAGCACCAAATGCCGGTTTGGCAATTGTTTCCCAACAAATCCGGCCGATAGCCTTGTTAAAATGCAAAGCTTCCCAAAATTGCCAGCGAACAATATCAGCTCTTTGCCAATGATCGCGGGGGAAAAACTCATCATCACCGGCCTCATCCGCAAGATATTGCATGATCGCATTAGACTCCCATAATACGCGGCCCTTGTGCACCAATACCGGAACCTTGCCATTGGGATTAAGCGCTCGAAACTCATCGCTTTGCAGCCGTCCAGAGGTAAAGATCACGCGGTCAATCTCCACTTCATCACTCAGGCCAAGGTGGTGTATGCTCGCTTCAACCCGTCGGCAATTAGGCGAGATATCTGCGGTATAAAGCTTCATCTGACATAGCTCCTGGGAATAATTTAAGATCTGTTTCAGCTTATATTGGAAATTCCAACTTTGCGACCAAGCAGTTTATCTGGCGCCATCAAATTAAGTTCACTGTGCAATATTGCTCATGAAACTTGGTGCAATATTAACCAGCCTAACCCTCTCGCCTGTGTATATTATGCAACTTAACCAGCTACCGGTTATCTTTCCGGTTTCGATATATCTGTCGAGCACTTCCTCCCATGCCCAACCTTGGGGAACGCTTTATTTTTATCTCGAAAATTTAAATTGAACTCATTTGCGGCTATGAAGTAGCATCCCTCCGCACCGGGATTTTCTAACCGCTTAATCCAAAGAAATTATTTGCCATGTCACAAGACCTCAAAGGGCTGTTGTTCGGCTTGATCGGTGTTATCATTTTTGGGCTAACCCTGCCGGCAACCCGGATTGCTGTGACTGAACTAGACGCGATTACCGTGAGTCTCGGCCGCGCAGTGGTTGCAGCCGTGCTTGCTGCACTTTACCTGCTGGCAACCAAAGCGCGACGTCCCGATGGATCCGAATTCAAAAAGCTGGCGGCCACAGCAGCAGGAATTATCTTCGGCTTCCCGCTATTGTCTGCCATCGCCATGCAATACGCCCCGGCCTCCCATGGTGGCGTAATGCTCGGCATATTGCCTCTGGCTACAGTGGCAGCCAGTGCAATTTTTGCCGGAGAACGCCCGTCGCTGGCTTTTTGGTTCTGCAGTGTCATCGGCGGTGCCGCTGTCATTTTATTTGCAGTTCTTCAGGGTGGTTTTGAGCTTCATGTTGCAGATGTATTGCTCGTAGCCGCGGTGATCAGTGCGGCAGTGGGATATGCCATAGGCGGCGAGTTGAGCCGGAAACTGGGTGGATCAAACGTCATCTGCTGGGCTCTGGTTATTTCATTACCCGTGCTCCTGCCACCTGTTCTTTTTGTTTTACCTTCCCTGCCCGCGAACCTGTCAGGAGACGTCTGGATATCTTTCTTTTATGTCGCTGTATTCAGCCAGCTTCTGGGATTTTTTGCCTGGAATCGCGGCATGGTATTATCGGGCGTAGCCCGCGTGGGCCAGTTGCAACTTTTACAACCGTTCGTAACCCTGGTATCTGCCTGGCTTTTGCTCGGGGAAGCCCTGACATGGATGACTGTGGGATTTGCCGGTTTTGTGGTCGCGATTGTCGCCGTGGGCAGAAAACTCCGGGTTAACTAGCCAGGATTTCCGGGTAATTGAGATTGTTTAAAAACTCAATGTGGATGTTTCAATCGCTTTTGTTGACGTGCCGGTTCAAGAGGATTAGGTTTAGGTAACTGTTCACCAGGGGTGCCGGTCACAGATTCGTGGAAAGGTTGTTTGCAACATTTCACTAAATCCAGGCCGCCGGCTGAGAGATACCCTAACAACCTGATCTGGTTCGCACCAGCGGAGGGAGAGTGTAGCATCGAACAAAAGCTTCACACCGACGAAATAGCAATAATTGGCGCAGGCGTTATGGGCCTTATGTCGGCCTATTACCTGTGTAAACAGGGCCATCGGTGCCTCATTTTTGAACGTGGGTCTTCCTCCATGGACCACGCTACCAGCTACGTTGCCGGTGGCATGTTAGCGCCTTATTGCGAACTCGACGGCACCGAAAAACTTATCGGCGATCTAGGCCTAGATGCGCTCGACTTATGGCTCGAAATCGCCGGTGAGTTGGGACACAGTCTCTATTACCAGCAAAATGGCAGTCTGGTTGTTGCCCATGGCTCGGATCAGGCAGAACTCGACAGGTTTTTTAACCGGGTAAAAAATGCTGGTGGTGCCGATGGATTAAAAGTGGTGGAAAAAAGCGAAATCGGTCACCTCGAGCCGGCCCTTTCCGGGCGTTTTCGGCGCGGGTATTTTGTTGAACACGAAGGACAGGTAGATCCCAGATCTCTCCTTCCGCTGCTTCAGAATTTTCTTATGTCACAAGGGGTTAAGTTTCATTTTGACAGTGAAGTATCCATACTGGATAGCAATCATTTATCTGTAAACGGCACCGAAAAATATTTCAGTTGGCTGATCGACTGCCGCGGTCTGGGTGCCTGGCAGGACCGGCCAACCTTGCGCGGCGTCAAAGGCGAAATCATTCATATTGAAACCTCGGAGATCACGCTTAATCGCCCGGTACGTTTGTTGCATCCGCGCTATCCACTTTATGTTATTCCCCGCGCCAGCAATCTGTTTGCCATCGGCGCGACCACCATCGAAAATGAAGATCAATCGGGCGTAACGGTGCGTTCTGCCCTTGAATTGCTGTCGGCGGCCTATTCCCTGCACCCGATTTTCGGCGAAGCCCGAATTGTCGAGCTCAACTCAAACCTGCGCCCGGCATTTCCCGACAACCTGCCGCGCATTGATGTTGAGGGCAAGTTAGTTAGCGCCAACGGGCTTTTTCGCCATGGCTACCTGCTCGCGCCGAAAATCGCCCAGGAAGTATGCCAGTATATCGCCACCGGCAACCCATCCAACCGCTATAGTGAAATTTTCGAGGTCGCAGCATGACAATTACCTTAAATGGCGAACCTCAATTTCTATCGGATCGCCGCTCTCTTGATCAACTGCTCGAAAAATGGGGATATAACAAGGGCATCGCCGTGGCGGTAAATGGTGCCTTCGTCCCGCGGTCGAGCTATAGCGAAAAAGTTGTCAACGATGGTGACGCCATAGAAATTCTCGCACCAATGCAGGGCGGATAACAAATGGATACAGGCTGGAAAATAGGCGGCCAAACACTCAAATCACGGCTGTTTGTCGGCTCTGCCCGTTACCCCTCTCCTGACCTTATGGCTCAGGCAATTCGCGCTTCTATGGCAGAGGTCGTGACCGTTTCTCTGCGCCGGGAATCGGCGGCAAACAAGGCTGGTCAGCGGTTTTGGCAATTGATCCGAGATATCGGCATAAATGTGTTACCCAACACCGCTGGCTGCAAGAGCGTAGAAGAAGCTGTGACAACAGCGGAAATGGCCCGGGAAGTCTTTGAAACAAACTGGATCAAGCTTGAAGTCATCGGTGATGATTACACCTTGCAACCGGATGTCTTCAAGTTGGTTGAAGCCTCTGCCATTTTGAACGACAAGGGCTTTATTGTTTTTCCCTATACAACCGAAGACCTGGTCGTAGCCCGCGAACTTATCGCAACGGGATGCAACATTCTCATGCCGTGGGGTGCACCTATCGGCTCGGGCCAGGGCCTTAATAATATTTCCGCCCTTAAAACTCTAAGAGCCCGTTTTCCTGATATCAACCTTTTGGTGGATGCCGGATTAGGTGCCCCCTCCCATGCCGCCCAGGCAATGGAACTTGGGTTTGACGGAGTTTTATTAAACACGGCAATTTCGGAAGCAGGCGATCCAGTCTCTATGGCACGCGCCTTTGCCCACGCAGTCGAAGCCGGATACCTTGCCGCCAATGCCGGCATCATGCCGGAGCGCGATTTTGCCCAACCCAGCACGCCTGAAATAGGCACACCATTCTGGAAGACTGAAATCAACTCATGAGAACAGATGGAATCTACGGGTTTTATCCGATTGTAGATAGTTATGACTGGCTGGTCAGGCTTCTGCCACTGGGTGTTAAAACCATACAGTTACGCATCAAGGACAAAAATGACGATGATGTCCGGGATCAACTGCACGACGCCATTTCCCTGGCACGAACTTATAAGTGTCAATTAGTGATCAACGATTACTGGCGACTTGCACTGGACCTTGGCGCTGAGTTCATACACCTGGGCCAGGAAGACCTTGATGATGCCGATAAAGAGATCATTTTGAACTCCGGCATCAAGCTTGGCATTAGCACGCATACCAACCGCGAACTTGACCGGGCGCTGTCATGGCCCCATGACCATGTCGCTCTCGGGCCGGTTTATGAAACCACCCTCAAGCAAATGCGCTATTCGCCGCAAGGCCTAGAGCGCATCGGAGTATGGAAAAAAAGAGTGGATTGCCCGCTGATCGCAATTGGCGGAATTTCCCTGGAGCGCGCTCCCAAGGTTCTCGCAGCAGGTGCCGATGCCATCGCCGTTGTAACCGATGTGGTTTTTAATCCCAAGCCCGAAGCAAGGGTTGAGCAATGGATAAAACTGTTTGAGAATAGCAACTGATTATTACTCACGGGCGATGGGCTGAACTTTCGATTGTGAAGGACTTCGGTGCGTATTGTTATACTCACGATAGGAACACATGGCGATGTCCGGCCTTATGTGGCCCTGGGGCGGGGGCTGCTGGCGCGCGGCCATGAGGTGCTCATCGCAGCGCCGGAAAACTTCGAAACCTTTATCGCCAGTCACGGCCTTGGTTTTGGCTCTATCGGCGAAGATTTTGAAACTCTTCTCAAAAACCCGGAATTGTCCAAACTTCTTGAAGGCAATATTTTATGGCACCTGCCCAAGCTCTTTAAAATGTTTAAACCCAGATTCATCAGTTCTTTCAACCGAGCCTGGCAAGTCGCTCAAAACGCCGAGTTAATTCTCATCCACCCCAAAAGTCTGTTCGGCATCGACATTGCAGAAAAACTTGGCGTTCCGGTGATTTCCAGTGGATTTCAGCCACTTATCCCTACTTGTGAATTCCCTCTGCTCTCGGCCCGCAATTACGGTCGTTTTCTAAATCGCGCCAGCTACTATCTCCTCTATGGTTATTCGTTGATTTATGGCGGTCTTATCAACGATTTTCGGACAAAAACACTTGGCCTGAAGAAACGCTCCCGATTTACCCACCCGCTCCTATCGCTCACCACACCTATGTTGAGTTTGAACGCCTGGTCTGCCCATATTTCACCCAAGCCGCACGATTGGCCGCCGACGGCTCACATCACTGGCTATTGGTTTTTAGATGAAGTGAAAGAAAAACTCAGTCCTGAAATTGAAAAATTCCTGTTAGCCGGACCGCCCCCGCTTTACATCGGTTTTGGCTCGATGCCATGGGGTAAAAAACTCTCTACAGCAAAAATTATTGAGGCCGTAAAGCTATGGGGAGGCCGAGCGATTGTCGCCAAAGGTTGGGGAGGTTTGGATAATATCGATGCCGATAACATTCTCACGATAGAAAAAGCGCCGCATAATCTGTTGCTGCCACGTGTATCGGCGGTTGTTCATCACGGTGGTGCCGGTACCACTGCAGCCGGCCTTCGAGCCGGCCGGCCTACCCTCATTTGCCCCTTTGTGGCCGATCAGTCGTTTTGGGGCCTACGGATTGAAATGTTGGGGGCCGGACCTGCCCCAATCAAGTTGAAAAATACTTCGCCAGAACAATTAGCGCTGATCTTTGATGAATTGTGCCGCACTCAACGATATAAAACCAATGCCGCGGATTTGGCCCGACAGATCAGCCAGGAAGATGGCGTGGCGCGGGCCATCGAACTAATTGAGCTGCACGAATAAATAGACCAGCCCGTCAAGACGGCTCGCTTACAGCGGCTGCCTGAGCCACAGCCGCACCAGCCCGGCAGGCTGCGGACTGTAACATCCAGTGTTGCAGTCCGCAGCTGAATTGAGATTATACCGACAGCTTAACCAGACGTCCCGGCTTCGCCCTTGTCACCTTTAGGACCTTGGAGACCGGCCGGACCTTGCGGACCAGGTGCACCGGCTGAACCTTTTGGCCCTTGTGGACCGGCTTCACCCTTCGGGCCTTGAAGACCTTGTGGACCTGTTTCACCTTTGGCGCCCTGCGCGCCGATTTCTCCCGCTGCCCCCTGGGCCCCTTGCGGGCCAGTTTCACCCTGTATGCCTTGTTGACCGGTATCACCTTTAGGACCTTGCGGGCCGGTAGCACCTGCAGCGCCTTGTTCACCAGTTTTGCCTTGGGGTCCTTGCGGACCGGTATTTCCGGCTATGCCCTGTTTTCCATCCGGGCCTTGTGGTCCGGGCGGTCCTTGTTCACCAGCGGGACCCTGTTCCCCTGCCGGGCCCTGCGGACCGAGATCGCCCTTTTCGCCTTGCGGACCGGAAAGCCCCGCTGGCCCGGTTAACCCGGCTTCTCCCTGCTTGCCTGCTGGCCCCTGTGATCCGGGGCTGCCCTGCGGGCCGGGATCGCCCTTCTCACCCTTTACAGTCGCCGATGCGGCCGCCACGCGCTCCTGCACATATCCGTCCAGCCATTGCTGCATGGCATAAAGCCCTACCGCACCCAATAAGATTAAAAACAGGGCTAACCAGGCAAAATTTGATTTTTGTTTCTGGCCTAATTCCTCTAGTAGCTGCAGCTTGAGCTGCTCATTATTTTCTTCTGCCATATTTCTTCTCCCTGAGCGTGGCCTCTTTTTGTAGTCGGCACGAGATTGACGCAAATCGCCCGCTATTGAACACCGCAGTTACAGACGAACGCAACAAAAACCTGCATCCAACGTGCAGGCCTCATAGATTAAGAGATATTTTGCCGGAGTATTATGAAGATCGCCGCCGGCGCCGGC
>JAJFHR010000124.1 GCA_021775515.1 Hyphomicrobiales bacterium
GGTGATGCGATTATTGCAGTCAACCAAAACCAGGTAAATGGCCCACGTGAGTTGGTCAAGATGATTGCAAATGTCAAGCCGGGTGAAAAAATCGAACTTACTGTTTTCCGCGATGGATCAAAGATTAGCCGCACGGTCAAAATCGGCAAGCTGCCCAGTGACGATAAAAGGGCCACGTTGATCAAAGCCAAGCCGAAGAAGAAAAAACTGGCCTCTCTTGGCTTGTCTCTGTCACCCGCAGGCAACGCTGGCGGCCAGGCAGGCGGCACGGGCGTTGTGGTCAGTTCTGTTGAAGTTGACGGGCCAGCATCAAGAAAGGGCATTAAACGTGGCGATGTCATACTCGAAGTTTCCGGTACCGTGGTTTCTACGCCTGGCGATGTTGAAAACCGTATTGCAAAGATAACTGACAGCGGAAAAAAGACAGCCCTGTTTCTGGTTAAGTCCGGACGCAGCAAGCGGTTCATAGCTCTGCCCCTGCGTAAAGCCTGAGACTAGCTGAAAGTGCTCCAATAACCGGTGGTCCCGCAGGTGTAACATGTGATGTGGGACTGCCGGGGCCGCGCTCGCCGTGCCAACGGGATATAACCTGATGGCCGTCGCTGGGCGCGGCCCAAATTTTTTGCTCTTATATTCTGGTGCAGACAATGAGTGAACACCATATAATGGCCCAAGAAACAGAATTTTCCGACCTTAGGTGTGGTGGTTCGCATACACCGGATAAGGGATATATGCGCATTCTAGTGCTTGAAGATGATCAAGAAGCCGCAGCCTATCTTGTTAAGGGGCTGAAAGAGAGTGGACATTTGACCGACCATGCCGGCGATGGCGAAGAAGGTCTTGAGATGGCTATCGCGCGAGATTACGACGTTCTGGTTGTTGATAGAATGCTGCCTAAACGCGATGGTCTGTCGGTTATTCAGACGCTTCGCGCCAGAGGTGATACCACACCGGTGTTAATCCTAAGCGCGCTGGGAAAGGTTGATGACCGTGTGGTCGGGCTTCGCGCCGGTGGGGATGATTACCTCACCAAACCTTATTCATTTACTGAGCTTCTGGCGCGCAGTGAAGGCCTGCACCGCCGCGCCTATCCAAGTTCGGCTGAAACCCGATTTCAGGTGGCCGATCTGGAAATCGATCTGTTGTCGCGGCGGGCATTCAGGGGAGGAGATGAAATTTTACTCCAGCCGCGTGAATTTAGATTGTTGGAATATCTAATGAAGCACGCCGGTCAGGTCATTACCCGCACCATGTTGCTGGAAAATGTGTGGGATTATCATTTCGATCCGCAGACCAATGTTATTGATGTGCACATCTCACGATTGCGTGCCAAGATAGACAAAAATTTCGATAAGGCCTTGTTACAGACCGTCAGGGGTGCCGGATACACCTTGCGCGACAGTTCATGATCTAGGCTCGGAGCCATTCATGAGCCTGGACCTCAAACTTCTCAAAACCACGACCTTTAAATTGGCGGCAGTTTATCTGCTGGTTTTTGCAGTATCGGCTTCCGCCATTCTTGCTTATGTCTACTGGAATACAGCCGGTCTGCTGGCCCGCCAGACGGATGCGACAATTGAAGCGGAAATCAAGGGCCTGGAAGAACAGTATCGCCAGGGCGGTCTCAACAGCCTGTTGAGCGCCATTCGGTCGCGCAGCCGCAAAGACAGCCCCAATGTCTATCTGCTCAGTGATTTTCGCGGCCGACCGCTGGCTGGCAACCTTGCAACCCTGCCTCCCGGTACCCGGCAAGGCAACGGCTGGGTTGAATTTCCCTATCTGATAAAAGACCCCAAAGGCACAATGCGCCACGCTGCCCGTGCGCGTTACTTCACGCTACGCGGTCAATTTCATCTGGTTGTCGGCCGCGACATTGAAGAACAGCAGGTTTTTGCCTCTGTCATACGCCGGTCTTTATACTGGTCCCTGGGATTGGTATTGTTGTTGGGGCTAGCAGGCGGTTTGTTAATAAGCCGGAATATCCTAACGCGCATAGATGCCGTCAACCGCACCAGCCGCACCATAATTTCGGGAGATTTAACCGGTCGGGTGCCTGTTTCGGGTTCGGGGGATGAACTTGATCAACTGGCAAACAATCTCAATTCCATGTTGGAGCAGATAGAGCGTTTAATGACCGGTATGCGCGAGGTGACCGACAATGTGGCGCATGATCTCAGAACACCGTTGACGCGCCTTAAAGCCCGAGTAGAGGATGCGCTGAGAAGTGGAAATGAAACAGACTACAAATCCGCACTGGAAAAAACCATTATTGATGCTGACGGCTTGATTTCAACATTTTCCGCCTTGTTAAGTATCGCCAAGGCCCGTGCCGGCGAAGTTGAAGGCACCATGGAGCAAGTGGACTTGTCGGATATCGCACGAAACATAGCCGAACTATATGAACCGGTAATTGAAGCGGCGGGTGGGCGATTGATTATCGCAGCGGATCTACCTGTGGTCGTAACAGCAAACAGTCAGCTCATTGCCCAGGCTGCGGCAAATCTGGTCGATAATGCTGTGAAGTATGGCTTCACAGACCATGTTCGTACAATTACCCTGTCGACCGTGGCTGAAAATGATACCGGCCTGTTCTGTGTCACAGATCAAGGGACTGGTGTTGATAGTGCGGATTATGAACGGGTTACGGAAAGATTTGTTCGCCTTGAACAAAGCCGGTCCCAACCTGGAAGCGGACTGGGATTAAGTTTGGTAAAAGCGGTTGCAGACCTTCACGGCGGTGAGTTGAAGTTTGAGAATAATAAGCCCGGCTTGAAAATTTCCCTTATCATTCCCTGCAAGAAGAAAAATGGTTTAAAATGAAAAATCGGCAATTAGCGGGCACTACCTGCACTAATAGGCGGGAATAAACGGGTAGATGTCTGATCCGCTTTATAAAAGGTTGCAAGCCTTGCCGGCGCCGGTCGAAGCCGCCCGTGCCCAGGAAATTTGGGCGGAACTTCTGTCGTCGGACGAAATTGGCGAAGAAATTGCCGTCCTGCAGCGGAAATCTCCCGGCCTTGGAGCTATGATACAGGGAGTTTTTGCGGCTTCTCCCTATTTAACTTCTCTCATCAACCACGATTTGCCGCGGTTTCTGGCGATCTTGGAGCACGATCCAGAAACCTATGTAGACGCCGTTTGTGAAACCTTGCTGGCAGATGTTTTTATCTGGGAAACTGAAGCCGATACCATGGCTGCCTTGCGCCAGGCCAAGGCAAATTCTGCCCTGGTGGTTGCTCTGGCGGATTGTGGCGGCGTTTGGAATGTAACTCAGGCAACGCAAACTTTAAGCAAATTCGCAGGTGCAGCGGTAACCGCGGCATCAAATTGGTTGTTGTTACAAGCCCATCGCAAGGGGCAACTCATGCTTGAGGATGAAAGGCACCCAGGCGTCAATTCAGGCTATGTGATCCTCGCCATGGGGAAAATGGGCGCAGCGGAACTGAACTATTCCAGCGATATCGATTTGATAATTTTTTATGATCGCGAAACAGCTCCCCTCAGCGATGCCGTCGAACCCTCACAGTTTTTTGTCAGGTTAACCCGAAATCTGGTGAAACTTCTCCAGGAGGCTACCGGGGATGGTTATACATTCAGAACTGACTTGCGGCTGCGGCCCGATCCCGGTGCAACCAACGTGGCAATCTCACTGGAGGCAGCAGCCCAGTATTACGAAAGCCTGGGGCAAAACTGGGAACGCGCAGCTATGATCAAGGCACGCCCCGTAGCCGGAGACATTGAGGCCGGTAAGGAGTTTATGGCACGTTTGTCGCCGTTTATCTGGCGTAAATACCTCGATTACGCGGCGATCGCCGATGTTCACGCGATGAAAAGGCAAATTCACGCCCATAAAGGCCACGGCAAAATTGCCGTCAAAGGCCATAATATCAAACTTGGCCGCGGTGGCATTCGTGAAATAGAATTTTTTGTTCAAACTCAACAGCTTATAGCCGGAGGTAGAGTTTTAGAATTACGTGGAAACAAAACCCTTGGCATGCTGGAAACGTTAGCTGAAAAAGACTGGATCGCCCGTGACGTGGCTGAAGAAATGAAGGCATCTTATTGTTTTTTAAGGCATTTGGAGCATCGCTTGCAAATGATCAATGATGCACAGACGCATTCTTTACCGGACGATGATGACAACCTGGAAATCTTCTCCAGATTTGCCGGGTTCAACGGTTTTGCAGAGTTGGAAACAAAACTACGCAAACACCTCTTATCGGTCCAGAGCCACTATGCAGCGCTGTTTGAAGAAGCCCCCAATCTGGCAATGGATACCGGCAATCTGGTGTTTACCGGTGGCGAGGACGATCCTGACACCATGGCAACGCTTCGCACGATGGGCTTTGCTAATCCCGAACGTGTTTCCGCGGAAATACGAGGCTGGCATTTTGGCCGCATCGCAGCAACCCGAAGCATGCGGTCACGCGAGTTGCTGACTGATCTTGTTCCCGTCATTCTTGCCGAACTGGCAAAAACAAATAACCCCGGTGCTGCATTTTCAGCCCTGGCCGGTTTTGTTTCCAATCTGCCGGCCGGTGTACAGTTGTTTTCGCTGTTAAAGCAAAACCCAAACCTGATGCAGTTGCTGGCCTTGATTACCGGCACAGCACCCAGGCTTGCCACCTATCTTTCCCGGCGCGCACGCATATTGGATGCCGTAATTGATCCTGGGTTTTTTCACCAACTGCCGTCACCGGAAGAAATCAGAGCTACATTCTTAGCTTCGTTTCAGCGCTGCCAGTCCTATGAAGAACGCCTTGATGCGGCACGCATCATCGCTCAGGAGTTTGCTTTCAGGATAGGTGTCCGGCAATTGTCCGGCACGGTTGATGCTGAAGAGGCTGGAGCCCAATATTCAAGTGTCGCCGAAATTGCTATCGATATGCTGTTGGCTGAAGTCATTTTGGAACTTGAACATGCCCACGGAAAAATCGCTGGTGCTAAAGTAGCAGTTGTCGCGATGGGCAAACTCGGCGGGCGGGAAATGTCGGCGACGTCGGACATCGACCTAATCCTTCTATATGACCATGCGCCAGAGGCCCAAGCCTCCGATGGGGAAAAAAGCCTGGCTCTGACGACATATTTTTCCAGGTTAACCCAGCGCCTTATCAGTTCACTTTCAGCGCCAACGGCTGAAGGGCGGCTGTTTGAAGTCGACATGCGCTTGCGCCCGTCGGGAAACGCCGGACCGATTGCCACCCACATTGACGGATTTATAGAGTATCAGCAAAATTCGGCCTGGACTTGGGAAAAACTGGCCCTT
>JAJFHR010000125.1 GCA_021775515.1 Hyphomicrobiales bacterium
CTCAGCCACCACCATTATCAATGCTCAAGAATACGGGCGCACCATCCATGATCTCGCCATTCGTCGCTCGTTGATCGGTATCGGCGAAGAGATGGTGAATGATGCTTATATCGCAACCGTTGGCAGCGATCCAAAAGACAACATCGAACGCACTGAGCAAGCTCTATACAACCTGGCAGAAAGTGGAAAATATGGTCAGGGTTTCCTCTCCTTCGGTTATGCCCTGACAGAAGCCGTTGATATGGCGGCAAAAGCCTATGAGCGTGATGGCGGTCTTTCGGGTATTTCCTGTGGTCTCAAGGACATCGATGACAAGATGGGCGGATTGCAGTCCTCCGATCTGATTGTGCTTGCCGGTCGCCCGGCCATGGGCAAAACCGCACTGGCCACCAACCTCGCCTTTAGTGTTGCCAAGGCCTATAAATCCAAACATGAAAGCGATGGCAGCCTCACGGTGGAAGACGGCGGCGTTGTTGCCTTTTTCTCGCTCGAAATGTCCTCAGAACAACTTGCCACCCGTATTGTTTCCGAACAGGCTGGCATATCTTCTGAAAAAATCCGCCGCGGTATGATCAACGAAGATGAATTTCATCGTTTGGTCCAGGTCTCGCAGGAACTTCAGAACCTGCCCCTGTTTATCGACGATACCGGTGGCATAACCGTTGCTCAACTGGCCGCCCGGGCGCGGCGATTAAAACGCCAGCAGGGTGTCGGCCTGATTGTTGTTGATTATCTCCAGCTCTTATCCGGCTCCAATCACCGGGCCTCACAAGGCCGGGTGCAGGAAGTAACCGAAATCACCACCAGCCTCAAAGCTTTGGCAAAAGAACTGAATGTACCCATAATTGCCCTGTCCCAGCTATCCAGGCAGGTAGAACAACGCGATGATAAACGCCCCCAACTGGCTGATTTGCGTGAATCAGGATCAATTGAGCAGGATGCCGATGTTGTCCTATTCATCTACCGCGAGGAATATTACCTTCAAAAATCCCAACCACGTGAAAACACGAGTGAATTTTTTGAATGGCAAGAAGAAATGGACAAAATAAACGGTCTCGCGGAGGTAATCATCGCCAAACAGCGCCATGGCCCGACCGGCACCATCCGACTGCAATTCCATGCCGAATTTACCCGGTTTCAGAATTATGCCCCCAGCGACCACTTGCCTGAGAGGTTCGACTGAGTCTCTTGAACAAGGTATAAGTCTTTTATCTCAGGACTAAGTCTCTTATTCCGGTTCCAAGTTGTATCCGCCCGAGGCATTGCTCAATTCCCTGCACAAAAATAAGTTTCCTGTGCTTTCACCTCGCTTTGCCAGCCGAGCGACGAGAAGACAAGTTGAGTTTTTGACATTCAAATTCCGAGCCAGACCTCAAGAGACTTGCGAACTGTGAGAGAATATTGTACCAATCGGTACAGAAAGGTTTTCTCATGTCTGACCGACCTCCGTTTCCTCCCTTTACTCTCGAAACCGCAGCCACCAAAGCGCGGTTGGCTGAAGATGCCTGGAACAGCCGGGATCCCGAAAAAATCTCACTCGCCTATACGGAAGATAGTGTTTGGCGAAATCGGGCAACATTCATTGAAGGCCGAAGCCAGATTATCAGTTTTCTGCGCCAAAAATGGCAGCGCGAATTAGACTATCGCCTCATCAAGGAAGTGTGGACCGCAGCAGAAAACCGGATCGCCGTTCGCTTCGCCTATGAGTGGCACGACGACAGCGGGAATTGGTATAGATCCTATGGAAACGAGAATTGGGCGTTCAACCCTCAGGGGCTCATGCGCCAGAGAATTGCCAGCATCAACGATCTGTTAATCACTGCCGAAGAGCGCAAATTCCACTGGCCGCAGGGACGACGCCCGGATGACCACCCCGGTCTAAGCGAACTAGGTCTTTAACACCCCGATGTCGAATACCCTCAGCAAATGTCTGCCCGCGCTCACAGAGTGTTTCCGCGAATATGGCTACGAAGGCACAAGCCTGGCACGCATCACCGCGGCGACCGGTTTGGGCAAAGGCAGCCTGTATAATGCCTTCCCTGAGGGCAAAGATCAGATGCTGGCAGTAGTTCTCGAAGAGATAACTCTGTGGTTCGAGACACAAGTGTTCGCACCGCTGCAACTGGCCGATGAGCCTGTAGCCGGAATTATGGAAATGTTTGACGCAACCTCGGCTTACTTTAAATCTGGCAAGCGGGCCTGTTTGATGGGCACTTTGTCGGCCACGCAATGTCGTGATCGCTTCGCCAACCATATCAAAAGTTATTTTTTTCAATGGCAACAGGTGCTTACAGATACCCTCATTCGGGCGGGCTGGGAAAACTCCCAGGCAAAATTTTTTGCAGAAGAAATCTTGGCATCAATTCAAGGTGCCCTCACCTTGAGCCGCGCACTCGATGACCCGGCCATATTCGACCGGACGATTGAACGTTTGCGTCACAGGTTAACAGAATAAAATTACGATGCTTCGAGCTTGTGCCGAGCAATACAGCTGCTCGGTTCTTGCCGAAATTTTTCAGCTAAAACTTGGTCCAATCTGAATTGAACCAATTTTTCTGGCTGAATTAGGTCATTACTTTTTTTGAATTGCCTCCCCGCCGATGCTGCCCTACGCTGCGTAGTAATAGGAATTTGCCCATCCTGGGGCACCATTTTGGCTGCGTTTTACAATGTCCGATCAACATCGCCCGCCCGTCGACACGGCTGTTCCGTTGTGGCGGAAAACCAGTTTCATAATTTTGTGTGGTTGTCTCATTTCGCTGATCTCTTTTGGCCTGCGTTCGACTTATGGGCTGTTTAACCAGCCAATTTCGGATGCACAAGGCTGGAGTCGCGAAGTATTTGCCTTCGCGCTTGCCATCCAAAACCTGCTTTGGGGCCTGGGGCAACCCGTGGCCGGTGCGCTGGCAGACCGATTTGGTCCGGTTCGGGTCCTAACTCTTGGTGGTATATTTTACGGTGCCGGCGTTGCCCTTACCGCTATCAGTTCAACGCCGTTAAGTCTGAGCCTCACGGCGGGCGTTTTGGTCGGGCTCGGCCTGTCCGGGGCATCCTTCAGCATCGTTATTGCTGCTTTTGGAAAACTGGTTTCAGAAGACAAGCGCTCCTGGGCCATGGGCTTAGCGACTGCGGCAGGAAGCCTGGGGCAGCTCATATTTGCGCCACTCGGCCAAGCGTTCATATCTGCATATGGCTGGCAAGTGGCCCTATTCATGCTCGCCGGATTTGCCTGTTTTATTCCAATGTTAGCGCGGGCGCTTAAATCTGATCCAAAAAGCCAATCGCTGCACAATGAACCCGAGCTCCCCTTTCGCCAAGCCATGGGCCTCGCATTTGGCCATAAAAGCTATCTCCTGCTGATTGCCGGTTTTTTTGTTTGCGGATTTCAGGTTGCGTTCATCACCGTACATTTCCCCGCCTATTTGAACGACCTGGGCGCCGACCCCAGCCTAGGTGCAATTTCCATTGCCACAATTGGCCTGTTTAACATTATTGGAGCATATTCCGCCGGCGTGCTTGGCGGCAAAAACTCCAAACGCGCCTTGCTTAGCCTGCTCTACATCAGCCGGTCAGTTGTCATAGCTTTGTTTTTGTTTTTGCCGCCCTCGCCTGTCGTCGTGCTGACTTTTGCTGCCGTCATGGGCCTGTTATGGCTGTCCACCGTTCCTCTAACCTCTGGTTTAGTCGCCGTCATGTTTGGCACGCGATATTTGTCTACACTCTTCGGCGTTGTATTTTTCTCCCACCAGATCGGTTCATTTCTGGGCGTCTGGCTTGGTGGTGTCATGTTCGATAAATACGGCTCTTATGATGCAATCTGGTGGATATCCGTAGCGCTTGGCCTATTTTCAGCGATCGTTCATTTGCCCATTTCAGAAAAGCGAGCCCTCGCCTTCGAGCCCGTAAAGGCCTAAAGCGAATAACATTTTTGGTTTTTGAAATCATCAGTCAAGAGCACGAGGAAAACTACAAAAAAGCAACCAAGTATCAATTGCACGATCTGTTGACATAGGATTGAGAATCTGCCCGAATTCCTGCATCTTTCTGCCCGATAGCAACCACATTGGATGGTTACCTTTGTTTTTCGCAAACACCACACAATGCCAGGGCCGCAGATAGTATGGCACTGAAACGTATCACCACTCCGGGAACTGCCGCGCGGCTCAGCGTCAATCTGAAAGCGCTGGTGGAAAATTATAAAACCCTGAGCGCATCCGCAAGTTCTGCCCAATGTGCAGGTGTTGTAAAGGCCGACGCCTACGGCCTTGGATTAGAACCGGTGGCTAATTCTCTTTGGTCTGCCGGCTGCCGGATATTTTTTGTTGCTTTATTGTGTGAAGCAGAAGTTCTGCGCCAGCATTTACCGCGTGCTGAAATTTATGTGCTTGATGGATTGCTGCCCGGCGCCGCGCCAGACTACGAACTCATTCGCGCACGCCCTGTACTGGCCAGCAACCGGGAAATAGAGGAATGGTCGCGCTATTGCCGCAAGACGGAAAACCGCCTACCCGCGGCAATTAATATCGACACCGGCATAAATCGGCTCGGTCTTGACTATGATGAAGCGCAGGTACGCCTGATGGAGCCAAATGGCTTTCAGTATTTCGATCTTTGTTTGGTTATGAGCCATTTTGCCTGTGCCGATGTACCCCTGCACCCCTTAAATGCACAGCAATTCAATAGATTTAGGGCTTTACGCAATTACCTTCCCAAGACCGCTTTCAGTTTAGCGAATTCGGCCGGCACGTTGGCGTCAAAAAACTACCATTTTGATATTGTTCGCCCCGGCATTGCCCTTTATGGCGGCAACCCGTTCGCTGATCACAAAAATCCCATGAAACCCGTGGTTACACTGGACGCGGCAATTTTGCAGGTTCGCGATGTGGCTATGGGCCAGTCTATCGGCTATGGGGCGACATTTACCTGCAAACGCGCAACAAAAATTGCCGTACTTGGACTGGGCTATGCAGACGGATATTCTCGTCACCTAAGCGGCAGTGATAAAAAAATTACAGCCGAAGTGATGATTTCCGGCCACAAGGCACCTGTTGTTGGCCGGGTTTCCATGGATATGATCGGCGTAGACGTTACCGACCTGCCAGACGGTGCCGCGCGCCGCGGCATGATGGTGGAGGTAATCGGTGAAAATATTTCGCTTGATGGGGTTGCACAGGCAAGCCAAACTATTTCATATGAAGTGCTTACTCGGTTAGGGAATCGCTTCACTCGAGTATATTCGCAAATTTGACCAACCGAATAAGGGCTGCCCTTTGAATCCTCTTGCTGTTATTGGCCAATTTGCCTTAGCCACATGTGAAGAAACAGGTCGTCTGGCCCTATTCACGCGCGATTCCGTGCGCCATATCTTCTGGCCGCCCATCTATTTCCGGCTGATTTTCGCGCAGATGATCCGCATCGGATATAATTCTCTGCTCGTGGTCGGTTTAACCGCCTTTTTTACCGGTGGCGTATTGGCACTTCAGATCTATATCGGCGGATCGCGCTTTAATGCCGAAAATCTCGTCTCATCCATTGTTGCCTTGGGAATAACCCGCGAATTAGGGCCGGTCATGGCAGGATTGATGGTTGCCGGGCGGGTGAGCGCCGGTCTCGCTGCCGAAATCGGCACCATGCGGGTGACAGAACAGATAGATGCTCTACGCACGCTTTCAACCAATCCATATAAATATCTCGTCGTCCCCCGACTGCTTGCCGCAACAATAACCCTGCCTTTGCTGGTCGGAATTGCAGATATTATCGGTATTATGGGTGGTTTTGTCGTCGGCACCGAAAGCCTCGGTTTCAACGCCTCTGTCTATATCAAAAATTCAGTTGATTTTATCGAATTCGACGACGTTACTTCTGGCTTGATCAAGGCTGCTGTATTCGGCTTTATTATTGCTCTGATGGGGTGTTACCACGGTTATCAAAGCAAGGGTGGGGCACAAGGTGTCGGCCGCGCGACCACCAATGCGGTGGTCTCCGCGTCCATTCTCATCCTCGCCGCCAATTACGCTTTGACTTCCCTGTTGTTCTCCTCGTGATAAATCGAGATCCTATGGCAAAATCCCCGCTTCATATTGAACTCATCGATGTTCACAAGAGCTTTGGCCCCAAGGTGGTTTTGGACGGCATAAATCTCGAAGTAAAACGAGGGCAATCTCTCGTCGTGATTGGCGGTTCGGGTACCGGTAAATCAGTTATGCTCAAGTGCATTATCGGGCTGATGTCCGCGACCAGCGGTGTCATCAAAATTGACGGCGAAGATGTCACCGTCCTGTCACAGCATGACCGCGACGTTTTGATGGGAAAATTCGGCATGCTGTTCCAGGGTGCCGCCTTATTTGATAGTTTGCCGGTTTGGGAAAACGTGGCTTTCCGCCTTCTCCAGGGCCAGGGCATGGACCGTGAAGAGGCCCGCGAAAAGGCGTTAGAAAAACTGCGGCAAGTCGGTCTGGGCAATGAGGTAATGGATCTTAGCCCGTCAGAGTTGTCTGGTGGCATGCAAAAACGTGTAGCTTTAGCCCGCGCGATAGCTGCTGATCCGGAAATAATCTTCTTCGATGAGCCCACAACCGGCCTTGATCCCATCATGGCCGATGTCATCAATCAACTGATCGTTGATTGCGTCAAACGCATCGGTGCAACCACAATATCAATCACCCACGACATGGCCAGCGCCCGCAAGATTGGTGATGTAGTAGCGATGATCTACAAAGGGCGCATCGTTTGGTGTGGCGATGTAGGCGAGATTGACAATAGCGGAAATGACTTTGTCGAACAGTTTATCCATGGTAGCGCCGAAGGCCCGATTAAGATGGATATTCTCAAGCCTTAGAAATGGTATAGTGCTTGGGT
>JAJFHR010000126.1 GCA_021775515.1 Hyphomicrobiales bacterium
ACTCACGGGAGTTTCAGTTAATATTGTCGCGATTTTCGTCATTTTTGGCGCTGTTTTAAACTCTGGCGAGGCCGGTCAGGGTTTTATGAACGTTGCATCGGCGGCGGCTGGGCGGCTAATGGGCGGCGCGGCTAAAGTATCGGTTATTTCCTCAGCCCTGTTTGGCTCGATATCAGGATCAGCCTCAGCAAATGTTGCCTCTACCGGTGCCATTACCCTGCCGGCAATGACCAAGCTTGGATACCCCCGCGCACTTGCCGGGGCGGTGGAGGCTGTTGCTTCATCCGGTGGCCAGATCATGCCACCGCTCATGGGTGCCGGTGCTTTTGTCATGGTGGAGTTAACGGGTATTCCCTACACCGGTATCATGGCCGCTGCCCTGCTACCTGCGTTGCTTTTTTTCGGAGCAGTCTGGGTTGGCATCAACGCCTTTTCCCAACGTCATGATTTACAGGGCTTGCCGGGCGACCAACACCCCAGCACTCGGGCGGTGGTTATAACTTCAGCCTTTTTCTTTGTGCCATTTTCGGTGTTGTTGTGGGGGATGTTTATAGGAAATTATACGCCACAATATGCCGCCTGTCTGGCAATTATCGCTGGCGGACTGCTGCTGTTGATTGACGGTAAATTGAATTTCAATTGGCAGCGCACCTTGCACAGATTTGAGCAAACCTGCCTCAACGCTGGCAAACAGGTATCAATGATTGCCGCGATTATATTGTGCGCGTCGATCATCATCGGTGTTTTGGGAATTACTGGCCTTGGTGTTAAGATTACCTCCCTCATTCTGTCGGGATCCGGTGGTCAGTTATGGCCGGCACTTCTGCTCACCGCGCTGGCCTGCCTCGTGCTCGGCATGGAAGTTCCGACAACTGCAGCCTACGTCATAAGCGTTTCAGTTGCCGGACCCGCCCTGATCAATCTGGGGCTTGAACCACTGCAGGCGCATCTTTTCATTTTCTGGTTTGCTTTGCTGAGCACGATTACGCCACCGGTATGTGGTGCAGTGTTCATTGCGGCGGGAATGGTCGAGGAAAACTGGCTAAAGGTTGCGGTCTTTGCCATGGCGCTTGGCCTTGGCCTGTACCTTATCCCTCTGGGTATGATTGCCAACCCCAAACTGATCGCACTTGCCACAGAGCCGTTACTCGCGACTTTTTCGGCGGTAAAAGTTGGTCTTGGCCTGTCTCTGATTTCTTACGGTATCATCGCCCCTAAACCAGCCCTCCTGAGAGGAGGTCTGGTTATACTTGGGCTGATAATTCTCTTTATACCTCTTTAAAATACCTGCGTCTCTTTATGCAGACCAAAAAGGTTTATTACTCTCCTGTTGGGTGTCGAGCCGCGTTAGCCCCACATCCTCTAACAATCGCGCATCCAGTTCACGCATTTGAGCGCGCATGTCCACCCGCTCTTGCCACTTATTGAGCGTGTGGAAAATTAGCGATGGCAGACGGAACACCGCCAGTGCGGTTTTTTCTATGTTGGCCTGCGCCGGGCCAATTAAAACGAAGCGCGAAATCTCCCCGGTCTGTATTTTCCTCATGGTCCACATCCTTTTCAATCCGCACTATGCGGTGGGTTTTCAAGCACAGGTAGTTGCTTTTCTTGACCTTGATGTATTGGGTTATGCAGCGTTTCACAAACGATCTTTTTTCTTTTCAGATTATTTTTTCTAATGCGACTAAATCAAAATATATACATTTAACGCTGTTTTAAGCCACAAATTCGATTGCGGGTGAAATTTAGTTTTCAAATCGGATAAAATTTGTTTATTTAATAGCATGTCTCGTCGATTGCCCCCCCTTAGCTCCATGCGCGCTTTTGAAGCTGCCGCCCGCCATCTCAGCTTCACGCTTGCTGCAGAGGAGCTGAATGTTACTCAGGCTGCCGTGAGCCATCAGATTAAATCCCTGGAGGATCGTTTGGGCATGCCCTTGTTTCGGCGCCTGAACCGGGCGTTGATGCTCACTGACGCGGGACAGGGCTTATATCCAGCTACAAATAAGGCCTTAGATATTATGGCAACCGCTATTGACCGGCTGCACAGGCATGAAAGGACAGGTGAGTTAACGGTCACAACAATGGATTCATTTGCCGCCACCTGGCTGGTGCCCCGGTTAGGGCGATTTCGCCAGAGGCACCCTGACATCGATATTCGCATAACCACATCGGATATCAGCGTCGATTTCGCCCGCGAGAATGTTGATCTGGCCGTTCGGTATGGCCACGGCGAATGGCCTGAGTTGCATGTTGAACGCCTGATGACGGAAGAAGTGTTTCCCGTATGTGCGCCGTCGTTAATTCAATCAGGCGAGCCGTTGAAAACTCCCGCCGATTTAAAGAATCACACCTTACTGCATGACGATATGCAGGTGGATTGGCGTATGTGGTTGATGGCGGCGGGTGAGCCGGATGTTGATGCAACTCGTGGCCTCAGTTATCAGCATTCCAACCTTGTAATTCAGGCCGCGGAACAAGGAGATGGTGTAGCACTGGCAAGAAGTGCGTTGGTTAACACTGCCCTATCTGCAGGACGATTGATAAAACCATTCGATTTATCCCTGCCGGTAAAATATGCCTATTATATCGTTTGCCCCGTTGGCCAGGCCAATCGCCCCAAAATTAAAGCATTTAGGGATTGGCTGCTTAACGAGGCGGAAGTCAACACGCTCGCGCCGGATCAAATTTAAGGTAACAGTAAAAAACATGGAAAATTTTAAGGCTGATGTTGCTTTCACACCTGCTGTGAAGGCTGCACAGAAAAAGAACGGGTCGCGGGCAATTTTTCAGAAAATGGTGGAAAATCGCGACTGGAAAAATGAAGTCAACGATGAACTCAGAGATTTTCTTGCCCGGAGCAACAGTTTTTATTTCGCCACTGCAACAAAGCAAGGCCAGCCGTATATACAACATCGCGGCGGCCCGGCCGGGTTTTTGAAAGTTATTGATGAACAGACCCTCGGTTTCGCGGATTTTTCCGGTAACAGACAATATATCTCGGTGGGAAATCTGGCCGAAAATGAACGCGCTCATATTTTCTTGATGGATTATGCCAATCAACGCCGGATAAAGCTGTGGGGAAAAGCCCAAGTGATCGAAAACGACCCGGTGCTGATCGGGAAAATGACCGAACCTGGATATCGGGCGCGGCCCGAGCGTGCATTTTTGTTTGAAATAGTCGCCTGGGACATAAATTGCCCGCAACATATCCCGCAAAAATACGATTTTTCGACTGTTGAAGCTGCTACTGAAAAATTGACTAATCGGATAAAGGAGCTTGAAGCTGAGGTCGTGCGCCTTAGGGCAACGGCAAGCAACTAATTGGTATGATGTTTTTTTACATAATTGGCTCTTTTTAACAGACCGATTCTCTGGCAAGAATTGCATGCTGTAATTTTAACCACATACAAATCGGCCTTGTGATTTTGGCCGGTTAAAAAGGATCCAAGAGCCATGGAGAAATCTATTTCCCCAAAACTTGCCAAAAGTGTCTGTCCGCTGGATTGCCCAGACACCTGCAGCCTAACGGTGCAAACCGATGGAAAGAAAATTCTCAATGTCCATGGTTCTCGGGATAATCCTTACACAGCCGGCGTGATTTGCAATAAGGTGACACGCTCCTATCCTGAATTTGTTCATGGCGACGGCAGGCTCACAACGCCCTTGCAACGCACGGGAGCAAAAGGTTCTTCTAAATTCAAAGCTATCAGCTGGACACAGGCACTCGACCAAATCTATGACCAATTTTCGCGGGCAATCCAGACTTATGGTGCCCAATCGATCTTGCCATTCAGGATCACGGCAATGCTG
>JAJFHR010000127.1 GCA_021775515.1 Hyphomicrobiales bacterium
TTTATGGTTGGTGCTCATGTTGCGCATGATTGTCAGATCGGGAGCCACGTAATTTTCGCAAATAATGCTACCACCGGTGGTCATTGCATTATCGGTGACCATGTAATTATCGGTGGATTATCTGCCGTACATCAGTTTGTCCGTATTGGTATCCATGCCTTTGTTGGCGGCATGAGCGGAATTGAGACTGATGTTATTCCCTATGCAACGGCACTGGGGAACAGAGCCCATCTGGGTGGTTTAAACGTGGTTGGACTTAAACGCCGGGGTTATAATCACAAGCAAATTCACGCTCTTAGAGATGCTTATCGCCTTTTATTCTCAGAAGAGGGCACCATCCAGGAACGACTTCAACAAGTTGCTGAACTTTATGAAGGTAATCCACATGTCGAGGAAATTTTGAGTTTCATAGAGAAAGGCGCGCAACGCTCTTTATGCACACCGCTGCGTAGTAGAAACGGTTAGTCGGTACGTTTTTGTTCATGCTTTCCCCTGATAATCCACAGAACCAAATGATTTCACCTCTAGGTATTCTAGCCGGCGGCGGACCTTTACCGATGACCATCGCTGAAGCGGTGACTAAAACCGGTCGGCAGGTTTTTATTTGTGCGCTGGAAGGTATTGGTGAGCCTGGACTGTCTAAATATCCCCACGACTGGGTGTCTTTTGGATCGGTAGGGCGGGTTCTTAAACAATTTAAGATGGCTAAATGCCAAGAAATCGTGATGATAGGCCATGTCAAACGACCGGAGAGGGCGGCAATTATTCCTGATCTGGGTGCGTTGAGAAATGCCCTGGCACTGGGAAAAATAGTTCTGGGAGGTGATGATCATATACTATCGGGTATTGCAGATTTTCTTGAAACCAAAGGATTTTCGGTTCTTGGAGCCCATGACGTGATACCTGACAGTTTAATCGGAGAAGGTGTTTTGGGTCTGAGTAGACCCCAAGCTGGCGATGAAAAAGATATTGCCAAGGGCTTTAGTGTACTACAAGCACTGGGCAAGCTAGATGTTGGACAGGCGGTTGTTGTATCGGGAGGCCATGTTCTGGCAGTTGAAGCAGCTGAGGGGACCGACTTCATGTTAAAACGCGTTGCCGAAATACGCGCCAGCGGTGGAGCAGTGCATCCTCGTGGCGTATTGGTAAAGGGCCCAAAACCCGGCCAGGATCTGCGCGTCGATATGCCGGTAATAGGGCCAGTAACAGTTGAACTGGTTGCCGCAGCCGGACTGTCAGGTATCATTACCCAAGCTGATTGCGTTTTATGCCATGATCGTCAAAGCCTGGTTGAGATAGCCGATAAACTTGACATCTTCATTGAAGGAAAAATTGCTCCTAATTGAACGCGCTCGGTGTGATCATGCGCGCGATTATTCAAGGGAAAGGCAAACCGCTGACGCTGACACCTACAATCAATACGCGGAAGTCCCGCAAGCTTAAAATCGGTATCGTCGCAACCGAACCCTCCGGTGACAGTCTGGGTGCGGAACTTATGTCCGCCCTTACCCGGCAATTCGAAACACCTGTTGAATTTTACGGTGTTGGAGGAGATGCCATGGCGGTCCAGGGCCTTGACAGTCTCTTTTCACTGGAAAAACTTGCTGTGATCGGACCAGCAGCATTCCTCGCTGCTATTCCGAGGGGATATGTTCTGGCAAAAAAGCTGGTCAAACATCTGGTTTCCAACGAAATTCAAGTGCTTATCATCATTGACAGCCCGGAGTTCACCCATCCTGTGGCACGTTGGCTGCGGAAAAAAAACAAACAATTGCCGATTTTTGATCTTGTTGCACCCTCAGTTTGGGCGTGGCGGCCCTGGCGGGCCCGCAAAATGAAAAAATATATTGATGAGGTTTTGGCCGTATTACCGTTCGAACCGCGCGTCTTTACTGAACTTGATGGCCCCAAATGCACCTTTGTTGGACACCCTGCTATCGATCGTGCCAAGCAAAACACCATGTCGGGCGCAGAGTTTCGGGAAAAATTCGTGATTTTACCCGAACAGCCGGTGCTGGTTGTGTTGCCTGGTAGTCGTCGTGGCGAGATAGCGCGCCATATGCCTATATTTGCAGAAACATTGAAAAACTTCATGACATCGGTCGGTGAGGTTCGGATTGTATTGCCGGTAATTCCGCACATGAAACAGGAAATAATCAATCAACTCCAACATCTGGATTTGAACCTGTTGCTAGTTGAAAAAGAAGAGGACAAATGGGGTGCATTTAGAGCCGCTACTCTCGCATTGGCGTCTTCCGGAACGGTTACCTTGGAACTGACAGCAACAAAAACGCCCATGGTCGTTGCTTATAAGCTCGACAGGATTGCTTCATTGCTAAAATCGATTGTTCGGGTTCACTCTGTCGTTTTGCCAAATTTGATAAATGGCGGCAATGAAGTTCCCGAATACATTGATAAATCCTGTACTGCTGCGGCACTTTATTCTGCGTTGATTGAATTATATGAAAATGAAGAAAAACGCATAAAACAGCGCACTTACCTGCACGAAGCTGCGATTAAGGTTGGCAGCACCGATCAGTACCTGACTGCCGATCGGGCTGCGAGGGTTATTGCCTCACGAATTAGGCAGCCTACGCCCCCTAATTGAACAACATGAAAAATATCGGTTATCGCTCATCGCGACGGACATAATCCCGCGTGGCAGCACCGGTATACAATTGGCGCGGGCGGCCGATTTTCTGA
Source organism: Hyphomicrobiales bacterium (assembly GCA_021775515.1). Classification (GTDB taxonomy): domain Bacteria; phylum Pseudomonadota; class Alphaproteobacteria; order Rhizobiales; family JAJFHR01; genus JAJFHR01. The sequence continues at coordinate 2,704 of JAJFHR010000127.1, forward strand.
CTGGGATCCTCAACCATTTCGTTCCATTGGGCAATCCAGCCAACGGTGCGGGCGAGTGAGAACAATACGGTGAACATTGTTGTTGGAAAGCCGAGTGCCTTAAGCGTGATACCGGAATAAAAATCGATATTCGGATATAGCCCGCGGCTGACGAAATATTCGTCTTCCAGAGCGATTTTTTCCAGTTCCATCGCGATATCCAGCAGGGGATCATCCGTCAGAGATAGTTCACTTAGGACTTCGTGGCAGGTTTGCTGCATGACGCGGGCACGAGGGTCGTAGTTTTTGTACACCCGGTGGCCGAACCCCATCAGCCTGAAAGGATCATTTTTGTCTTTGGCGCGGTTAATAAACTCCGGAATTCGATCTACCGTGCCAATTTCAGACAACATGTTCAGGGCAGCTTCGTTTGCACCGCCATGGGCCGGGCCCCACAAACAGGCAATGCCAGCCGCAATGCAGGCAAAGGGATTAGCTCCCGATGAGCCCGCTAATCTAACGGTCGACGTTGAGGCGTTTTGTTCGTGGTCGGCATGAAGGGTAAAAATTCGGTCCATGGCACGGGCAAAAACAGGATTGGTTTTATATTCCTCACACGGAACGGCAAAACACATATGCAGAAAATTAGAGGCAAAATCGAGATCATTGCGCGGATAGATAAAGGGCTGGCCAATTGAATATTTGTAGGCCATGGCTGCAATTGTCGGCATTTTGGCGATCATGCGGCGACTGGCCACCAACCTTTGGTAAGGGTCATTGATATCGGTTGAATCATGATAAAAAGCCGACAGGGCGCCGACCACGCCAACCATAATTGCCATCGGATGAGCATCGCGCCGAAAGCCCGTGAAAAACCGGCTCATCTGCTCGTGCAGCATGGTGTGATAGGTGATGGCTTTGTTAAATTCTTCGTATTCTTTTTTGCTTGGAAGCTCGCCATATAGAAGCAGGTAGCAGGTTTCGATGAAATCGCCATTTTCCGCTAATTGCTCAATCGGGTAGCCGCGATAAAGCAAAATGCCTTTGTCACCATCGATGTAGGCTATTTCTGATTCACAGCTTGCCGTTGAGGTGAAGCCTGGATCATAGGTAAACATGTCGGTTTCACGGTATAACGCCGAAACATCAAGTACGCTGGGCCCAAGAGTTGCATCGTGAATTGGCAGGTCATAGGTTTTGTTGCCGATTGTCAAAATAGCGTTTTTCGCCTGCTCTACAGCCTTATCCATTTTTTTGAACCTCTTATCTATTCGATTATACTAAACGCGTATCGTATGAACTGACGTAAATACGCTCGGCGGAAGGACACCCGTACTGGACATTCCATAGAATCAATTCGCGGGCCAATAAATTAGTC
>JAJFHR010000128.1 GCA_021775515.1 Hyphomicrobiales bacterium
TGTTCAAGACACCCTCGACCGGGTTACCGCATTTTATAAATCCCTGACCGCAAAAAACATCGTGCCAAGGACCGCGGGTGGAGATCACTTGATTTCCTTACCGGTCTTGCGTGGCATCGTTAACGATGGCCCGGTCGCCATGATCCACTTTGATGCCCATACGGACTTGTACAAAAGCTATTTTGGCGGCTTTGACTATACCCACGGCACCCCGTTTCGACATGCCATCAAAGAAGGAATTCTAGACCCGAAACGCGTTATCCAGATCGGAATTCGCGGCTCAATGTATGATGGTGAAGATATCGAGTGGGGCCTGTCAAAAGGTGTGCGCATTGTGCGCATCGAAGAGTTGATGGATCGGGGAATTGATGATGTCATGACCGAAGCCCGCGCCCTTGTCGGCAATCACCCCACCTATGTGAGTTTTGATATTGACGGAATTGACCCCAGCATGGCACCGGGGACCGGCACCCCTGAAATTGGCGGGTTCACCACCTTGCAGGCGCAAAGAATGGTTCGCAAGTTGCAAGGGTTGAATTTGATCGGCGCAGACCTGGTAGAAGTCTCCCCGCCCTTCGACCAAACCGGCAATACCGCCTGGGTCGGAGTGAACATTATGTTCGAACTTTTATGCGTGTTGGCCGATGCGATAGATAAAAAATCACCCGGCGGGAACTGACTGAAATACACCCGGTAAATTGGCGAAAATGAACCTTCGGACACAGCACGAATTCAGCCAACGCCACAAAAACATCCTTCTGGCCCAAAATAATTCTAATTTCTGGCACCATAGATACGGCAGATTGACGGGAAAATTTGCCCTTTGGCCAATGCAAATATAATTTCTAATGGTTGACCGCGGATCATCTGCTCCGCCATACTCGACCAACCGTGACAGGTTATCTCGAGGGAGGAGCAACGCACCGTTATATTTGCGTCATCTGTCTGGAATAGAGGAGATACGTATCAACAAAAATCCTGAAGCCAAGGAGAGGATCAGTAATATGGCAGAAGATACCCCAAAGAATAAATCTACAAGAGAAATTTTAGGCGCAGCATCAAGAGTGAATCGTCGCTCCTTTGTAAAAGGTGTTGCTGCAACCGGCGCGTTTGCAGCCGCCGGGCCCGCCTATATCAAAGACGCTCTTTCATCGTCTGGCGAAGTCAACATTTTGATGTGGTCGGATTATCTTCCACCGGAATTTATCAAGTCTTTCCAGGACAAGACAGGCATCAAAGTCAACTATACCGGCATTGGCTCAAACGAAGAGATCATCAACAAGATGAAAGCCAATAAAGGCCAGGGTTTTGATATTATTTCACCGACCAACAACCGTAACCTGCAATGGGGCCCACTGGAGCTGTTGCAACCGGTCGACATGAAACGGGTGGCAATTGAAAAAGTTAATCCGGCGATGTCAAAAATTGGCGAAGAAGGCTGGAACTTCAACGGAAAAGGTTCTCACTGGCTACCTCATATTTGGGGTACCGAAGGCATAGCCTGGCGCACCGATCTGTGGGCACCGGAAGGTGGCGTTCCCAGTTATGGCGATGTTTGGGCAGATGCAAATGCCGGCAAAACCATGGGCCGTCCACATTCAATGATGCTCGGTGCCGGTTTGTATATGGAGACCATTGGCGAACTGGAAAAGGGCGATGTATGGAAAGCTTACACATCTGAAGCGGCCATGCGCCCGATCTGGCAGAAAATCACTGACTGGTGCATCGCCCGCAAAAAGAATGTCAAAATTCTGTGGAACGATGCAGACACTCAGAAAAATGCCCTCCTTAAAGAAGGCGTTATCGTCGGACAAACTTGGGACGGACCACCTCTGGCGCTGAAATCTGCTGGCGAGCCGGTACAATATCAGGCTCCTAAAGAAGGCTCCATGGCTTGGGTCGACGGCATCGCTTTGCCAATCGGCGCAAAAAACATGGACGAAATCTACGCCTTCGTTGACTATGCCTATGAAGCAGAACCTGCCGGTAAGGCGATCGACAAGCACGGGTATAATTCTCCTGTTCTTGGCGCAGATAAATTCGCTGGAGCCGTTTACAAGAAAAACTTTGCCGAAGCCTATCCAGGCGATGCGTTGGGCAATCTCAATCCTTGGCCTGCCGAAGCGCCGTGGTACGCTGGTGTGCGCACTGAATATCGCAACAAGTTTGTAAGCGCTTAAGGCGATAAAAACTCCAACCACGCTCCCCCCGGCATATGATCTCCAATGCCGGGGGGAGTAAATAACATAGCCGAATTCCAAAAATGGGGTTTTGGTTTTAACAGGCAAAATGGGGCACAGGGTGCACTCTTAAGCGCCCGAAGAGGGGTTTGATGAGCGAAGGTGTCGGGGTTGATCTTCAGGACGTATGGATTAAATTTGGTGAATTTGTCGCTGTACGTCAGGCGAATGTAAATATCAAGGGTGGTGAGTTCTTCTCCTTCCTTGGCCCATCCGGTTGCGGCAAAACCACAATTTTACGTGCAGTATCAGGTTTTTTAGAGCCAAGCGACGGCAAGATCCTCATTGGCGGCAACGACATGGCCGGCTTTGGGCCAAATGAGCGTCCAACGGCCCTTATTTTTCAAAATCTTGCCCTCTTCCCGCTTATGAAAGTATGGGAAAACATTGCTTTTTCCCTGGAAGTTAAAGGTGCTTCAGCCAGCGAACGCCGCAAGCGCGCCGATGAGTTGCTTGATATGATCGCCCTTACGGGCCAGGGAGACAAACTGCCATCCGAACTATCCGGCGGCCAAAGGCAACGCGTGGCCATAGCCCGTGCCTTGTGTGCCGAGCCAGATGTGTTGTTGCTCGATGAGCCCCTCTCCGCACTTGATCTTAAGCTGCGCCAACACATGCGCACTGAACTGCGCGAGATTCAAAAACGGGTCGGCATTACGTTTATCTACATCACGCATGACCAGGGCGAAGCTTTGACCATGTCCGATAGTGTTGCGGTGATGAAAGCCGGCATTATCGACCAGATTGCCGATGGAAAATCGATTTATGATGACCCGGCAACAGCTTTTGTCGCTTCCTTCGTCGGCGAGAACAATGTTTTTCGCGGTACCGTGAAAAAGGTAACCAAGGACATGGCGGTTATTTCGACCAATCGCACTGGCGATCTGCGCGCCAGAATACCCGCCAGCGCACAGACTAAGTTGAGCCTCGGCGATCAGGCCATGTTATTCATTCGGCCCGAAGCACTTGATGTGACGGAATCAAAAAACAAATCAGACACGCGCATCAAGGCCAAAGTCCATCATTCTGAATTTGAGGGCCAAGGGTATAATGTTTTCCTCGAAGGCTCAGAGGGTAAAGAAATAAAAATGTCGCTGACCAACCGCGGCGAGACCAGGATGTATGACAGCGGCATGGAGCTTACCTTGCATTATGATGCAAACCAGGCAGTTGCTCTTCCTGCTGGTGAATTGGCAAGCGAGTAACCGGGATGGGAAACGGGCTGCTAAAGGATTTTTTCAAGCGTAACGGAACTGTCATGGGATGGTTCTTGATTATCGCTGTGACGTTCTGGGTTGTGGTGCTGATTATTTTGCCGCAGATCTCGATGTTTGACTTTTCGTTCCGCAATCATCTTCCACCACCGGAAATGGGCGGGCCAAAAGACGTCTACACCCTGAAAAACTATAAATATCTGATATTCGGCGCTGAAGGCAACCCGGACGCTTATAACAAAACTGACCTGGCCGTCTTCGGTAAGACATTATTGGCCGCTGCTTTTGTCACCATTTTAGATTTGGTTTTATGTTACCCGATCGCCTATTACCTCGGCCAATCACGCGGCGGCGGGCTGACACGGGTCTTGGTGCTGTTTCTCATCATCCCCTACTGGATTAATGAAATTCTTAGGGCCTTTGCCTTCCGCATCATTTTTGGTGACAGTGGTGTTATCAACGAAATGATGATGTTCCTCGGCCTCATCGACAGTCCAATAGATTTCATCCGCGAAAACGTTGCCCTGTATGCCGGTCTCGGATACGCCTATATCCTCTTGATGATTTTCCCGATGTACAACGTCATCGAAAGCCTGGATAGAAACCAGATTGAAGCCGCCCGCGATATGGGCGCATCATGGGTTAAAATCCACCGCCGAATTGTTATCCCCTATGCCAAGCCGGGAATTTCCTCCGGCTGCACCATGGTATTCATGTTGTCTGCCGGCGCACTGGCAGCCCCGCAAATTCTTGGTGGCCCGTCGAGCCTATGGTTTACCCAGATTATCTATCAGTGGTTCAACCAGGGTGGTAACTGGCCTCAAGGTTCGGCCTTTGCCGCTGTCTTGCTAGCCACATGTATATTCATCGTGCTGGCCGTCATGCGCATCTTCAAGGTCAACATGGGGGATATTGGCAAATGAAAACCGACTCCCTTCTCATCAGAATTGGCTTAGCGTTTTACCTGCTGCTTTTTTTCACCTACCTCCTCGGCCCGCTCGTTCTCATGAGCATAACGGCATTTAATTCACCCAGTTTTCCGCAAGCCACTCCCTGGGAGGTTTTGACCTTCGAGTGGTTCCGCGTGCTCTATAATGACGCTCGCATCATCAATGGCATCAAAAACAGCTTTATTGTCGGATTTTTCACCGTCATTCTGTCGGTTATCATGGGCCTTGCCGGAGCGTTGATGTTAACGCAGATATGGCCGAAAATGCGCGCAACGTTTTATACCATCATCATCGCTCCCATCCTTATCCCCGGCGTTGTTTTGGGCATCTCCACGCTGGTATTCTGGGACCGCATCAATGTTATGCTCGGTCTTAGCAACGACAGCTTTCTTCATAATGGCATCCTGCTCACCGTGCTCGGGCAGTCCACCTTCATCGCCTCTTATTGCATGTTGGTCTTTGTCGCCCGGCTGCAACGTTATGACACCGGGCTAACCGAAGCTGCACTTGATCTTGGCGCCACCCACACGCAAGCCTTCCGAAAAATTCAATTGCCGTTTTTGGCCCCGGCAATCGGTTCTGCTGCGGTGCTCGCTTTTCTTGCATCATTTGAAAATTACAACACAACGACCTTCACCTTCGGCAAATATCCGACCTTGACGATTGAGTTGGCTCAAAAGGTCCGCTACGGCATTAATCCGTCGATTTCATCGCTGGCGTTTATCATTGTTGTCCTCACCGTGTTTTTTGCCCTCGCCCATGAAGTTAGAAACCGCCGCGCTCAATTGGCAATTGCAAACGGCGCACCCGTTGGTGCGGTGAGCGCTGGATTTAAGTTGCCGAAAGTGTTTGCCGGCAATCCTGCGGCAATCATTCTCGCCCTCTTCGTTACCGTTTCCATCTCCCTGATCGCTTTTGCACAGTTTTACGACCCCGAACCCGCCAAGGCCGTCCTGCTCAAGAAAAAACGCGCCGAGCAGCAAAAACGGATAGACGCGCTGCAAAAGAGATTGAAGGAAAAACGCCTGCAGAAAATCTTTAAAGGGCCCGATATATTCGGTGATGGCAGCTCAAAGGTTCCGCAGCCGCCGTCAAAGACACCATTCGGAAATGTTTTTGATCCCGGAAATTTGAACAAGGTTGCCCCAGGCAAAGAAAAACCTGCGGCCAAACCGGCTAGTCCGTTCGGCAACGTGTTTGACCCGGGAAACCTGAACAAAGTCGCCCCGGAAGAAAAGGGAAAAACTACCAAGCCATAGGCTTTCCAACGTTCGAAACAATGTGTCGGTGTAACCCGAATGAGGTCGTCAAGATGGCTCTGAAAACAACTTGTATTGGTGCATACCCTAAACCTCATTATGTTCCGGTGTCCGACTGGTTCAATGTCGGCGGTGGCCTTACGGATTCCGGCTCAACAGTCACCCATAAATATACCAAGGACATGGCGGGCTTGGACGATACCTATGAAGAGTTATTTCAGCGCGCCACCAAACTTGCCATTGATGATCAAATTTCGGCGGGGATTGACATTCCGACCGATGGTGAAATGCGGCGGGAAAATTACGTCCATTACCAATGCAGGCATCTGCGCGGTTTTGACTTTGAAAATTTGACGCAACGTGTTTTGCGGGATGGAGCCTATACTGCTGAGCTTCCAACAATCAGCGGAAAAATCGAACCCGCTGGAGAGCATTTCCTTGATCGCGATTTTACCGTTGCCCAAGCATTTTCCGACCGGCCGGTGAAATTGACAATCCCCGGGCCCATCACCATCATGGATACCACGGCCAATATATACTACGGTGATGACCGCAAACTGGCCTTCGATCTGGCGGATGCGTTAAATTATGAAATTCGCGCCCTCGCTGAGGCCGGCTGCAAATACATTCAGATTGATGAACCCCTGTTTGCCCGCAAGGTTGAGGCGGCATTGGACTATGGCATAGAAT
>JAJFHR010000129.1 GCA_021775515.1 Hyphomicrobiales bacterium
CGCACCGCCGAACCGTCACCTGGTAAATCACATTGGCCGGATCTGCCTGATCTGCCGAAGTCAAAAATCTCCCCTCCGGCCAAAATAAAACTTATCGACCGGGCGATCAGAGTATTGGCGATAAAACCAAAACTGGCTCAGCGCAACAGGTATTTATGTATTTTGCAGTTATTGAAAAAAGCCGATAGTGATCAGCGCTTTATTTCCCTGCCCAGCGTTAAATATGTGCGCGGCAGCAAAATACCAAAACGGATAATGGACCTCATTAAATCAGGCCGTTATAAATTACTCCTGTTAGGCCCGGAAATCGCGGATACGCTGGCCAGAATACACACTTATCCCGACAAGGAATTCGGATGGGAAGTGGAATGGAGATTATACACATTGATAAAGGCGCCACTGGATGTGCTGGTTAAGCAGTCGGGCGGAGGAGCCGCCGCTGAAACATCAATCAGACAACTGTCCAAATGGGTGCGCCGCCAACAGCAAAATCCCAAGAGTATCTATTCGTGTTATCGGGGTATTTGAATGCCTTGATCGTGGATCGCGGATTCTGGGCTAATTCCAACTCGTTTTTTTCCAATTGCAAGGACGAAAACACCTCATCTTCACCAAATTTGCATCGCACATTTGGCCCCCTCAACTATCAACGGGAAACACCTGAAATGAAAATTGGCTTTATTGGATTGGGAAATGTAGGCAGCAAACTGGCCGGCTGTATTTTGCGCAATGGTTATGATTTGACGGTACGGGATTTAGATCAATCGCTGGCGGCTCCATTTCTTGAAAACGGTGCAAAATGGGGTGAAAATCCTAAGAAAATGGCGAAACATTGTGACATGATCATCACTTGTTTGCCTAATCCTGCTGCTTGTTCCACAGTGATGGAAGCAAACGACGGCATCCTTGCCGGCCTGTCTTCGGGCACAATCTGGGCGGAGATGTCGACCACCGATGAAACGGAAGTTCGCCGCATCGCTGAATTAGTCAAAGCCACCGGTGCCGAGCCAATTGATTGTCCGGTCTCCGGCGGCTGTCATCGCGCAGCTACCGGCAATATCTCGATTTTTGCCGGTTGTTCGCGTGATACATTCGACCGCGCCCTGCCCGTGCTCAAATCAATGGGCCGCCGCATCCTCCACACCGGAGACATCGGTTCTGCATCAATTTTGAAGGTGGTCACCAACTATCTGGCCACGGCTAATCTCGTCACGCTTTGTGAGGCTATGGTAACGGCAAAAGCTACCGGCCTGGACCTTAACACGACATTTGAGGCAATACGCATTTCCTCTGGCACATCATTTGTCCACGAAACCGAAAGTCAGGTAATCCTGAATGGATCGCGCGACATCAATTTCACCATGGACCTCGTGGTCAAGGATATAAGTTTATTCCAGCAGGTTGCTGACCGCTTTGAAATTCCAGTGGAAATTTCTCCGATTTTGAAGGATATTTTTCTTGATGGTGAAAAACGCTACGGCTCGCGTGAATTTTCACCCAATATTATCCGACGCCTTGAAGAGGCAACCGGGCTCGACATTCGGGCACCGGGTTTTCCGCCAGAAATGCTGGACGACGAGATTGAAGAGCCCGGATTTGAAGTGATAGCAACCGGTTCCCAAAGAAATTAGTTATGCCTGCCACTTGGTCAATTGATCCACATCAAGGATTAAACCTTCCGCAATGACATAATAGAATTCATCGATAATGCGTTGATGTTGCAATTTTTTTGATGAAACTCCCTTTGCGTTTTAAGTATCAGTAAATGCGGAGTTTTTTCAGTAAAGGTGAAGTGAGTTTTTACTCAAGATGCTGACTTGACGGCATAAGACCTGTCGATCACGGGTTGGCAGAAGTTTGATCAAAGAATAGCTCCCGTAACGCGGGGGTTGCAATGTCAATTTTCCTTGTATTTGACAGAATGAGGAATTGCCATGAGTAAAACGCACACAGAAAAAAATCCCAGCAAGCGAGCCGATGGCGAATATGTAACTCTGATTGATCACAGTTCGGACAAGCAGTACAACCTCTCGGTTTTGCATGGAACTGAAGGCCCTAAAGTAATAGATATACAGAGCCTTTACAAAGATACCGGGTTTTTCACCTATGATCCCGGCTACACGTCGACGGGGAGTTGCGATTCTACAATAACCTTCATCGATGGCGAGAAGGGAATTTTGCGCCACCGCGGATATTCAATAGAAAACTTGGCCGAACACAGCGATTACATGGAAGTTTGTTATTTGCTGTTATATGGCGAATTACCAAATGCAGAACAAAAATCCGACTTTGTGCACGAAATCACCTATCACACGATGGTGCATGAGCAACTGTTGGGCTTTTACCGCGGCTTCCGGCGCGATGCCCACCCAATGGCGATTATGGCCGGCGTGGTCGGTGCGCTTAGCGCTTTTTATCACGAGAACACCGATATCAACGATCCGGAACAGCGGAGAATGGCAACCCACCAGTTGATTGCAAAGATGCCGACGATTGCGGCGATGGCCTACAAATATTCGCTCGGCCAGCCGTTTGTTTATCCGCGTAACGATCTTGATTATGCAGAAAACTTTTTACACATGGCCTTCTCGGTCCCCTGTGAAGACTATCAGGTCAATCCCGTGCTTGGCCGCGCAATGGATCGTATTTTCATCCTCCATGCCGACCATGAGCAAAATGCCTCGACCTCCACGGTCCGTATTGCCGGTTCCAGCGGCGCCAATCCTTTTGCCTGTATTGCCGCCGGCATTGCCTCGTTGTGGGGCCCAGCCCATGGCGGCGCAAATGAAGCTGTGTTGAACATGTTAGGAGAGATCGGCAGCAAGGACAGAATTCCCGAATTCATTAATCGCGCCAAAGACAAAAATGACCCCTTCCGGTTAATGGGTTTCGGCCACCGTGTTTATAAAAACTATGACCCACGCGCAGCCGTACTGCGGGAATCGTCCCACCAGGTTCTCAGCGAACTCGGTATAAAAGACGAACCGCTTCTCGATATCGCAATTGAACTGGAAAAAATTGCCCTCGAAGACGACTATTTTGTTGAACGAAAACTATTCCCAAATGTCGACTTTTACTCAGGCATCACCTTGCGGGCGATGGGATTTCCGACCAGCATGTATACGGCATTATTCGCTTTGGCCCGCACTGCTGGCTGGATCGCTCAATGGAAAGAAATGATCAAGGAACCGCATCAGAAAATCGGGCGGCCACGACAGCTTTATTTGGGCAGCCAGGAAAGACCCTATGTGCTTTTGAACAAACGCGGTTAGGATTTTTAAAATGCCTCGCCCACGCCATCATTTTTCAGTCGACTTGAAAGAACGGCTTGATGCAGGGAACGTCTTTTCTTAACATCCTTATTGTCATCAACAGGTAAAACAAATGAATGCTCGTTACATATTCCAAGTCATCGCAATAATTTTAGCGATAATTTTGCCAGGGCTTGCGCAAGCTGAGCAGTTCGGAGAAGCCGATAAGGG
>JAJFHR010000130.1 GCA_021775515.1 Hyphomicrobiales bacterium
GGGCCAGACTTGTTGATCCCTTGATGGTTAAATACCGCGAGGCGCTTATATCGCTGCCTCCCGGCCTGACAGCAGGACCGACGATGGCGCGTACATTGCAACAGCTTGAACAGGCACAGCCCCATCCGCCCGCCCTGCCCAATGCAACAACCTATGCCGCCTATGCACAGGCATTGAAAACTGCCTATGCCGAACGTTTGGCGATCATGGGTGATGTTGAGGGCGGACGCGGTGAAACCTGCACCACCCATTTCTGTGTCGTTGATGCCCAGGGCAACATGGTCTCAATGACCCAAACTCTTCTTTCCTTGTTTGGCAGCAAAGTTACGTTGCCCTCGACCGGCATGTTGATGAACAACGGCCTCATGTGGTTTGACCCGGTGCAGGGAAATCCCAACTCCCTGGGGCCTGACAAAAGTTGTTTGACCAATGTCTGTCCCGCCATTGGCCACAAGGAAGGCCTTTCGTTCGCGCTCGGCGCTTCCGGCGGGCGCAAGATAATGCCTGCCGTCGTGCAACTTGCCTCATTCCTGTGTGACTTCGATCTCGATCTGGAGCAGGCTTTCCATCAGCCGCGCATTGATATGAGCGGCACCGGCGATGTTGTTGCTGATTATACTCTCGATGCGGAAACACACGACCTGCTTGCCGCAAACCATCCCCATATGCCGGCGCGGCGGACGAGTTACCCGTATTTTTTTGCCTGCCCCAGCGGGGTTGCCCGCAAATCAGGGGAAAATTTCGGCATCACTGAAATAATGTCACCGTGGGGCGATGCAATTGCACAAGATAAACTTTCAAAGGATCAGTGATGATGAAACAGGCAACATTATTGGAAGCAGCAGGAACTTATTTCGACGATGGGTCTTTTGTCGCCGAGCTCAATAATTGGGTTGGCTATCACACAGAAAGTCAACGCCCCGATCGCGGCCCTGAGCTTTATCGCTTCCTCAACGAAGAGATAGCCCCGAAAGCTGAAGCCATGGGTTATCACTGTAAGGTATTCGACAATCCGATTAAGAGCGGTGGCCCTTTTCTCGTCGGCAAACGCCATGAAGGCGATGACCTGCCCACCGTCCTGACCTATGGCCATGGCGATGTTATCCTTGGCCAGGACGAACTTTGGCGCGGGGGTCTGAGCCCATGGAAGATTGTCACCGAAGGCACCAAGATTTACGGTCGCGGCACTGCCGACAACAAAGGCCAATTGTGCATCAATATGAATGCCCTGCGCCTGGTCATCGAAGCCCGCGGCAGCCTCGGTTTTAATTCTGTTTTATTGGTGGAAACCGGAGAAGAAGCAGGCTCGCTCGGCCTGCCCGAATTTGCCCGGCAACAAAACGACCTGCTCAAAGCAGATGTGCTTATTGCCTCCGATGGTCCCCGTCTGCAAGTTGACCGGCCGTCGATCTCTTTAGGGACACGCGGCGCGATTAATTTCGACCTATCGGTTAATTTTCGCGAAGGCGCTCATCATTCCGGCAACTGGGGTGGATTGCTTGCCGATCCCGGTATCATACTCGCCCATGCGATTGCCAGCATCACCGACGTACGCGGGCAAATCAACATCGCCGAATGGCGGCCTGATACGCTGACCGACGATGTCCGCGAGGCCATCTCGGATTGTGCGATTGTTGAAACAAGCAACGGTCCGCGAATTGATCAAGACTGGGGCGAAAAAACCCTGACACCTGCTGAAAGAGTATATGGCTGGAACAGTTTTTCCGTTCTTGCCTTTAAAACCGGCATCCCCGAGGCCCCGGTTAATGCCATCCAAGGCGAGGCAAGCGCCCATTGCCAGTTGCGTTATGTGGTCGGCACCGATCCGGAAGATATTTTGCCCGCCCTTAGGCGCCATTTCGATGCCCACGGATTTTCAATGGTGAGCATAAAGCAGGCTGAAAAAGGATTTTTTGTCGCCACCCGTCTTGCCCCAAAGCACCCCTGGGTAAATTGGCTAAAATCATCGATTGAAAAAGCCTGCGGCAAAAAACCCGCGATCCTGCCCAACAGTGGCGGCTCTCTGCCGAACGATGTGTTTGCAGATATCCTGGGGCTGCCAACCTTATGGGTGCCGCACTCTTACCCGGCGTGTTCGCAACACGCTCCTGATGAACATATTCTCGCACCGCTCACTCGCGAAGCACTGCAGATTATGACAAGCGTCTTCTGGGATTTGGGAGAAAGCGGCGGCCCCGGGAAAACCGGCCCTGAAGAGGGATAAATCTGTGGCCAGATGGACATTCACCTGCATTGATGGCCACACCTGCGGCAATCCTGTTCGCTTGATCACCAGCGGTGGGCCGGAACTTTTTGGCGCGACCATGGGCGAAAAACGCCTGCACTTCATGTCGGAATACGACTGGATTAGAACCGGACTGATGTTTGAACCCAGAGGCCATGACATGATGTCAGGGTCTTTTATTCTGCCGCCAACCCGGTCTGATTGTGATTGCGCTATCTTGTTTATCGAAACCTCAGGCTGTCTGCCGATGTGCGGTCACGGCACCATCGGCACGGTGACCATGGCGATAGAACGTAACCTGGTCAACCCGGCGATACCCGGAAAATTACGACTGGATACCCCCGCTGGCGTGGTGGTCGCCGAATATGCACAGGATGAAGGGCGGGTTACCTCGGTAAAAATCACCAATGTGCCGGCCTTCCTGCACTCACGCAACCTTATCGGTCACGTCAAAGGCCTTGGCGATGTGACCGTCGATATCGCCTATGGCGGGAATTTTTACGCCATAGTAGATCGCCAGGAGGTTTTCACAGATATTGCCGATGTCAGCCCTAATGATCTTATAAGATGGAGCCCGCAACTGCGCGCCTCCCTCAATGAAAGATACAAGTTCATCCATCCCCTAGATGCCACTATCTCCGGGCTCTCTCACATTTTATGGACCGGCAAACCAACCCTACCCGGGGCCAGCGCCCGCAACGCCGTGTTTTATGGTGAAAAAGCCCTGGACCGTAGCCCGTGCGGAACCGGCACCTCAGCGCGTATGGCGCAGTGGCATGCCCAGGGCCTGTTGAAGGTAGGGGATAAATTTGTCCATGAAAGCATCATCAATACGCTTTTCACCGGCAAAATAGAACGCGAGGCAGAGGTTGCCGGGAAAGCCGCGATCATTCCCAGCATCGAAGGCTGGGCGATGATTACCGGAGATAATACCATCTACATTGATGATCATGATCCACTTGCTCACGGCTTTCAAGTGACATAGGGCGTGGACAGAAAGTGCATAAACACAAACCATCAATTTTGAGCAAATTGATCCGGATCAAAGCGTCGGCTATCGCGAACTGAGAATATTAGCTCATGGATGAGCAATTACTCAAATATGCCCGAATGGCTGTGCCAAGATACACAAGCTATCCAACCGCTCTACAGTTTCATTCAGGCATAGGCGTAACGGATTATCGGCAATGGCTAAAAGCCGTTACGCCGCCCGAGCCGATTTCGCTTTATGTCCATATCCCCTTTTGCCAGACCTTATGTTGGTATTGCGGGTGTAATACGACTATTCCCAATAATTACGGCAGGGTGTCCTCTTATCTTGAAATGCTGAAAACCGAGATTGAGCTGACGTCGCAAAACATCCATCCTGATGTCAAGGTCAGCCATCTTCATTTTGGCGGAGGGACGCCATCCTATCTATTGCCTGATCATTTTGAGCAGCTTACCAAGCTATTGAAAAACAACTTCAATTTTCTTGATGATGCAGAACTGGCAGTTGAAGCCGACCCGCGCACCTTGTCGGATGACATTATTTCAGCCTTTTCAAACAGTGGCATCACCCGGGTAAGCCTTGGCATTCAGGATTTCAATCCCAAAGTTCAAGCCCTGATAAATCGCATCCAATCGGAGGAATTGGTCTCCCGGTCTGTTCTGCGGCTGCGGGCTGCCGGCATTAAGGCGATCAATTTTGACCTTATGTATGGCCTGCCCGGCCAGACTGTCGAAGCAGCCCAACAATCAGCGATTACCGCGGCTCAGCTAAAACCCGACCGAATTGCCGTATTTGGCTATGCCCATGTACCCTGGTTCAAAAAACATCAACGCGTCATTCGCAGTGATTTATTGCCGGATATCAAAGAGCGAATAAAACAGGCCGATGCCATTGCTCATACGCTCAGCGACGAGGGATTTATCCGTATCGGCTTTGATCATTTTGCTCAACCCGGCGACAGTCTGTCGATAGCCGAGAAAAATGGCACCCTGCGCCGTAATTTCCAGGGTTACACTACTGATAAGGCTCAAACGTTGATCGGTCTGGGTGCATCCTCGATCAGCACGCTACCGGGAGGTTATTGCCAAAACGATCCTCATCTTGGTCAATATATGTCCGCTTTGAAGGATAAAAAATTTGCGGTGGTGAAAGGCGTGGCCGTTGACGATGACGACAGGTTACGCCGCGAAGCCATCAACCGGCTTATGTGCGATTTCAACCTCAATCTACAAGAGCTCTGTCAGACTTATCACAGGACCCTGGACGTATTTGAGGACAGTCTATCCTCGCTCAAGCTATTACAAGATGATGGATTGGTGGTGGTTGATCGCGCGGTAATAACCGTACCACCGCGCGGCCGGCGGTTTATTCGCAACATCGCGGCATGTTTTGACCAACACCTTCTCCAGGACCAGAAAAAGCACAGTTTGGCCGTATAAAAACTCTCTACTTTCTTTTAATCGCCGGTTACGGTTGAGACCCGTTTCACCCACGCTACGGTTTGTTGAATTTAGGTCTTTATGGCAAAAAAAATTGTCATCATTGGTGCCGGTATCATCGGCGCATCCATCGCCTATCATCTGGCGAAAAACGGCGCTGACGTCACCGTAATTGAAAAAGCTGTTCCTGCCAGCGGCGCCACCAGCAAGTCCTTTGCCTGGATTAACGCCAGTTTTTCCCACACCCTCGACTATTACCAGCTGCGCATGGCAAGTATCGCTGCTTATCGAACACTTGAGGCCGACTTACAAGACGATGGCTTCAAAGTTCACTGGCACGGAAGCTTAAGCTGGGAACTCAACGGTGAGGAGCAATCTCAACACATTGAGGAACTAACCCGCTTTGGATACCCGCTTCAAACTATAGACCCTAAGGAGGTTGCAAGCCTTGAACCTTTGCTCAATCAACCGGACGGTGATTGTATTCATTGCCAGAGCGAAGGCGCCATTAATCCGGTAGCTGTCACTGAAATCTTGTTGCAAGCGGCTGCCAAACTGGGCAGCCGGAATTTGTTCGGCTGCAAGGTTGACACCATCATTCCCGGCGACGGCTACATTGGCATCGAGACCGATTTAGGGCAAATTTACGCAGACACCATAGTCGTGGCGGCAGGTGAATGGGCGCAAAGTCTGTTAAATACAGTCCAGGTCAATCTGCCGATGAACAACAACTACGGAATTATCGTCCACACCAGACCTGTAACGCCAATCCTGTCCCATATCATTTTATCCCCCAACCTGCATTTTCGCCAGGAGCCGGACGGAACGATTATCGCTGGTGAGACCTTTAGTGGTGGCACCGTGAAAGAGGATCCAATCACGATTGCCGACCGTATTCTAGGCCACCTCAAACACTGTCTTCCAACGATCGAGAATTTGGAGATTGACCATGTCATGGTGGGAAAACGTCCCGTCCCTCAAGACGGCTTTCCGGCGGTCGGATTTGTTGAAGAAATCGAAGGTTTGTATTTAGCCTCTATGCACAGCGGCATCACCTTGGCCCCTATCATCGGAAGTCTGGCGGCAGGCGAAATTTTAAACCGGGACAAAGCAGATTTGTTGAAATCTTTCAGGCCGGCGCGTTTTACCGGCCGTTGATCAATGCTTACATAACCAGGCGCGGCAGATCGGTGACACCCACATCATAGCCTGCCTGATTAAGCAGGGTGCTCAATTGCCCGCGGTGATGAGTTTGATGATTAAACATATGTGAGACCAGCAGCCATCTTGGCTGCGTGCGTTCAAAGCTTTCAAAAAAGCTGGAAAAGCTCATATCCGCAGATAACCAGTCGGCTGTTAATTCTTTGCTCCAGACACAAATATCCCCATCCATTTGTGCACGGGCAGTGGACAGGTCGCCGAAATCGTCAAAGAGATCTTTACCGATAGGATTAAGCGCGTGGCTGCCACCGCAAAACCGGTTCATCCATACCCTGTCTCCCAACAATATATGGTCGAGTGTGCTGTGAATGGATTTAAAAAAAGCACCCCGGTCCTCGCGCCGTTGCTCTTCGGTCAGACCGGCACAGATCTCGTAAATTCTCTCATTCATGATCCGATTATAATCGGCAAACGCCTGATAAAGAACGGGATGGGACATAATGCAGCTCCTTTGTTGCCTAGAGCATGATCTAAAGGAACATTTAGCCCAATTCCGGTCTACAGGAACAGAAAAATCTTAAATAGCGAGGTATTCGTGGCGGAGATCTTCGTTCTCCAAAACTTCCTGGGCAGTGCCCCGGAAAACCACTTCGCCAGTATCGAGAATAATTGCGCTGTCAGCCAGCTTGAGCGCCGCCACGGCATTTTGCTCAACGATAATAGTCGTGATACCGAGTTTTTTGACTTCCAGCAAAATAGACTCAAT
>JAJFHR010000014.1 GCA_021775515.1 Hyphomicrobiales bacterium
ACGGTCCCGCATTTTTACCTTTCTTTGGATTGCGAACTTGATGCCCTGCTGGCGCTGCGAAAACGCATGAATGACCGTTCGCCCAAGGAGGGAGACGGCGCTTATAAACTTTCGGTCAATGACTTCATTATCAAGGCTATGGCCATGGCATTGCAACGGGTTCCTGCTGCCAATGCGACCTGGACTGATGCTGGTATGCTGCTGCATAGACATTCCGATGTGGGTGTTGCAGTGGCGGTTGAGGGCGGTTTGTTTACACCGGTTATCAGACATGCCGAAACTAAAGGGCTTGCCCAGATTTCCGCCGAGATGAAAGATCTGGCGGGCCGGGCGCGAAACCGCCGCCTGGCACCGCATGAATATCAAGGCGGAACAACTGCCATATCAAATTTGGGCATGTTTGGCATAAGCCAATTCTCGGCTGTGATAAACCCGCCGCAGGCAACCATTCTTGCAGTCGGCGCCGGGTCCCCGCAGGTCGTTGTCAAAGACGGTGCACCGGGTGTTGCAACAGTAATGTCGGTGACATTGTCCTGTGATCACCGCGCCGTGGATGGCGCGCTTGGAGCCAACCTGCTTGGTGAGTTTAAAGCCTTCATCGAAGAACCAGGGATGATGCTGGTTTAACGGTTGTTGTTCAATTTTGCCCAACTGTAAGTGAAAGCGAGACATCGATGGCTGAAACACAATTTGATCTTGTTGTAATCGGGGCAGGGCCCGGCGGGTATGTTGCCGCCATACGCGCAGCGCAGTTGGGCATGAAAGCGGCCGTGATCGAACGTGAGCATTTAGGCGGAATTTGTCTCAATTGGGGGTGTATTCCAACCAAAGCCCTGTTGCGTAGCGCCGAGGTCTACCACCTGATTCAAAACGCTGAGGAATTTGGTCTGAGTGTTAAAGACGTTTCATTTGATGCCAGTAAAATCGTCAAACGCAGTCGCAAGGTGGCTGCCCGCCTGGCTGGTGGTGTCGGCTACCTTTTGAAAAAGAACAAAGTTACGGTCATCGATGGTGAAGCAAGTTTGAAAGGCAAAGGGCAAATTTCCGTTGTGCATGGCGGCAAGAACCTGCCGGACATTTCCGCTAAACACATCATTCTGGCAACCGGTGCGCGGGCGCGCTCACTGCCGGGATTGGAACCCGATGGCAAATTGGTCTGGACCTATAAGGAAGCCATGGTACCTGAGGCCATGCCAAAATCGCTGCTCGTGGTAGGCTCTGGGGCGATCGGAATTGAATTTGCCAGTTTCTACCGCACAATGGGCGTTGAGGTTACGGTCGTTGAAGTGTTGGACCGTATCCTGCCGGTTGAAGATGCAGAAATTTCAGCCTTTGCCCATAAGGCGTTTGAAAAGCAGGGCATGAAAATTCTCACCAGTGCGACCGTCGAAAAACTGAGCAAGTCGAAATCCTCTGTTGAAGTCACCATTAAGAACAAGGGTGGCAAACAGGAAAAAACCACCGTTGACCGCGTAATTCTGGCAATCGGCATCGCTGGTAATGTTGAAAACATCGGTCTTGAAAAACTTGGGGACAAGGTCGATCGCGGTCATGTTGTCATCGACGAATGGTGCCAAACCAGTGTGGCTGGCATTTATGCCATTGGCGATTTGGCCGGGCCGCCGTGGCTGGCCCACAAGGCTGGCCATGAAGCGATTTTGTGCGTCGAAAAAATTGCCGGGGTTAAGGGCGTTCAACCCATGGAGACGACCAACATCCCAGGGTGTACCTACTGTGCACCTCAAATCGCCAGTATCGGACTGACGGAAGAAAAAGCCAAAGAAGCAGGCCATGAGGTGCGCGTCGGGCGTTTTCCTTTCCAGGCTAACGGCAAGGCAATCGCGCTGGGAGAGCCCGAAGGGCTGGTTAAAACTGTCTTCGATGCCAAGTCGGGGCAGTTGTTGGGCGCACATATGGTTGGCGCGGAAGTTACCGAATTGATACAGGGTTTTGGAATTGCTAAAACGCTGGAAACGACGGAACATGAACTGATGGAAACAATATTCCCGCACCCCACATTAAGTGAAATGATGCATGAATCCGTGCTTGATGCGTATGGTCGGGTTATTCATTCTTGAGGCCCGGTGATAAATAGGGTTAAAGAACAACCATGGTTACAATTCTTGATATTCATTCGCGCCCGGCTGGCGAGGAGCGGCCCCGGCATCCGGAAAAGGCCAAGCGACCCGATACGCCGATTTTGCGCAAACCGGCCTGGATACGGGTAAAAGCGCCCGGGTCACTGGTCTATCAGGAAACAAAAAAAATTGTCCGTGACAATAACCTGGTGACGGTTTGCGAGGAGGCCGGCTGCCCGAACATCGGCGAATGCTGGACCAAACGTCATGCTACCATGATGATTATGGGGGATACCTGTACGCGCGCCTGCGCATTTTGCAATGTCCGTACCGGTATGCCGGGGCCGCTGGATCCTAAGGAGCCGGAAAATGTTGCCAATGCGGTGGCCACGCTCGGGCTTAAACATGTTGTCATCACTTCTGTTGACCGGGACGATTTAAGTGACGGCGGGGCTCAACATTTTGCTGAAGTTATCCTGTCCATTCAGCAGCGATCACCTGATACAACGATAGAAGTTCTAACGCCTGACTTTTTGCGCAAGGATAAGGCTCTGGAAATTGTCGTTGCCGCTAAACCGGATGTCTTCAACCATAACCTTGAAACCGTTCCGTCGCTTTATCTCAATGTTCGCCCTGGAGCGCGTTATTTTCATTCGCTGCGCCTGTTGCAGCGGGTCAAAGAAATTGATCCCTCAATGTTTACCAAATCGGGCCTCATGGTTGGATTGGGTGAAACCCGCCATGAAGTTTTACAGGTAATGGATGATATGCGTTCTGCTGAAATTGACTTTTTGACAATCGGTCAATATCTCCAGCCAACGCGCAAACATCATGCGATAGACCGATTTGTCGAGCCGGAAGAGTTCAAGGCTTATGAAACCAGTGCTTATGCCAAAAGCTTCCTGCTGGTATCGTCCAGTCCACTTACCCGCTCCTCACATCACGCTGGTGAAGATTTTGCCCGTCTGAGAGCCGCGCGCATTGCTGCCAAGCGATAAATAACGATCCATGCAAAAAATCAATACGACACGCCGGGTTCGACATTCTTCATCTGCGATGTTTGATCTGGTGGCGGACGTTGAAAAATATCCCGAATTTTTGCCCTTGTGCGAAGGTTTGACCGTGCGGTCACGTTCAACTGACGGTGATTGCGAAATCGTCACCGTGGATATGGTCGTTGGCTATAAAGCTGTTCATGAAACCTTTGTCAGCCAGGTGACGCTGAGCCGGCCCGATCAGCTAATTTTGGTGAAATACCTGGATGGACCGATCTCGCATCTGGAAAATCGCTGGGCGTTTGAAGATCTCAGTGACAAAGCTTGCAAGGTTCATTTTTCTCTGGAGTATGAGTTCAAGACCTTGGCGCTGAGATTGCTTATGGGGGCTGTATTTGACAAGGCCTTTAGAAAATTCGCCGAGGCTTTTGAAAAACGCGCTGATCAGGTTTATAAAAACCGCTGAAGCCTGTTTCATCTTTTCGAATTTATTTGACGCACTTAGACCCTTTGTTTTGGTCGTGTCTTTACTTGCAAAACCGGTGCCTACTTTTGCGCCACACGCCTTAGGCAAGGATTGGTTGAGATATTTCATCACCGATCATTTTCAAGGCATGAATAACTGTTTTTCGGCGGATATTCTTTCTCGATTTTGGCTTAAATAAACACCTCTCGTGCCGGGTGGCCTGGCCTGCACGAGCTACAGCGATGTGTACGAGGCCAATGGGTTTGTCGTCGCTGCCGCCGTCTGGTCCAGCAATCCCGGTAACGGCTACGGCAATATCGGCATCAGAGTGATTTAAAGCGCCTTCGGCCATGTGCCGGGCGACAAATTCGCTTACTGCACCTTCCTGTGCAATTAAATCTTTCGGCACGCCCAACATTTCAGATTTAGCCTGATTGGAATAGGTAACAAAGCCGCGGTCGAAAACGTCGGACGCACCGGCAATTTCGGTAAGCGCTGCTGCAATCAGCCCACCTGTACAACTTTCGGCAGATGCAAGTCTGTGTCCTTTTGAGCGGCATTCTTCGAGCAGTTTTTCAACGGCATAGATCATTGTTTTTTTCATTTCTGGGTGCACTTTTTAATATCTAAAAGAGGGGCCAATTTTGTGAGGGGCGCGTTGTCAAAGGGAGAGTAGTCATAACAGTGCCCGATAGCGGCGTACGGTCTCAGCCATGCCATATATCAGCGCATCAGCGGTTAGACAGTGACCGATCGAAACTTCAGCTAGATGCGGCAGGGCTGCAACCAGCGGCGGGAGGTTTTCCAGAGTTAAATCATGACCAGCATTGAGGCCCAGTCCGGCATCACGCGCGGCATTGCCGGTGGCGATCACCTGTTTAAGGGCGTTGCTCTTCGCCGATGCATTAAATTCCCCACCATAAGGGCCTGTGAAAATTTCAACGCGGTCCGCACCTACTTGTTTTGCCAGGCCGGGAAGTTCCAGTTCGGGGTCGATGAAGAGTGAGACGCGTATGCTTGAAGTTTGCAGCCGGGCAATGACATCACTCAAAAACGTGCGGTGGCGGGAAACATCCCAGCCATGGTCCGATGTTGCCTGCCGAATGTCATCGGGAACAAGGGTTGCCTGATCGGGTTTAATCTTCTCGACGAGTTCAATAAACCGGGCATCGGGATTTCCCTCTATGTTGAATTCGCGATCCGGAAATTCGTCACGTATCAACCGGGACAGCTCGGGAACATCAGAACGTCTAATATGACGCTCATCCGGCCGGGGGTGTACCGTAAGACCCGCAGCACCGGCTTCAAGAGCAATGCGGCCGAGGTTGACAACGCTGGGCCAGGGCAAATTGCGCCGGTTACGCAGCTGGGCGATGGCGTTCAGATTAACGGAGAGATTGCAGGTCATTTTCGGCTCTTGTTTGGTTTAGGTCTATCTGATCGTCAAGTTTAGCGATCATTCCCATGAACAAGGAAACACTCGCGCGCGCCGCAATTCCTTCGCCGCGTCCAGTAAATCCCAATCCCTCGGTCGTTGTTGCCTTGACACTGATGCGGGAGGGATCAACTCCGGTAATTTCAGCTATGCGCGTGCACATTTGTTCGCGATGAGGTCCTATTTTGGGCAACTCGCAGATGATCGTGATATCCATATTCAAAATAACACCATTTTTCTGGCGTACAAGATCACAAGCAAAGTCCAAGAAGCGGTCGGAA
>JAJFHR010000131.1 GCA_021775515.1 Hyphomicrobiales bacterium
AACTGGCCGGATGCGATGACTCTTGAGGCGGCAGGGATGATTTTTTTTGCGGGACGGGTTCTTTTTCCCCATCGGTTGCGTCTCCGCGCTTACCGAACATGGCCTACTCCTTATTTCTTTTAAATTTTTGCAGGAGCGGTCCTAGCAGTGACCGTTTATCTTTTTCCGACTCGGCCCGATGTGTGACGACTTGCGCGAGATACTGAAACCCCTCAGCAATTTTCGTATTGGACCGAAGCTCGTTTATCATCTGACCATTGTTCGCCGCTTGTCCAAAAATCTGCGGCTCAAAGGGAAGGATAAGCGTCGGGGTGAGGTCAAGAGATTTGGCAAAATCTTCTGGACTAATTTCCGGGCGTTTTGGCGTGCCGACCTGATTTATAATAAGCCGTGGCAATACATCATTGCGCCGGGCTGCTCTAAGCAAATCGATCATGCTTTTTGCATTTCTCAAATTCGCCAGATCAGGGACTGCCGTGATGACAATTTCGTCTGCTGTCATCAGGGTGTGTTTTACCCAGGGTGCCCACATATGCGGCAAATCAATAACTACAGACGGCGTCGATTGCTTAAGTGTGTCAATTATCTTTTCAGCGCTGCTTTGATCGACCTCGACCTGTCTGTCGAGCGAGCCTGCACTGGCAAACAAACTGAGGTGCTCGGAACATTTGGTCAACAATCGGTCGAGCATAACTGAATCAAGACGGTCTGGCGCACTTAGAGCATCAGCAATTCCTTGAAGCGGGTCCTGATTGAAATTCAACCCGGCAGTGCCGAAGGGCACATCAAAATCCGCTATCACAACGCCTTCGTCAAAGGATGAAGAAATTGACCAGCCGACATTGTGCGCGATAGTGCTTGATCCAACACCGCCCTTGGCTCCGACAAACGCATAGGTACGACCAATCGGTGAGGTTTCGGGGTTACCATATAGCGCGGCTATATGTTCGATAATCTGCACTTCACCGACAGGACCGACGACATACTCGCTTACACCCTGACTCATGAGTTCACGATAAAGGATCACATCATTGATATGACAGACCACGATAACTTTTGTTCCCGCATCGCACACTTGGGCCAGGTTATTGAGTTCGGCCAGGACAAAATCCCGCGGCGCATCTGTTTCGACGATCAAAAGATTGGGGGTTGGAGCGGTCGTATAAGCCTCGACGGCCTTTTCAATTCCACCCATCTGGACATTGACATGGGCCTTATGGAGCCGCCTGTCATTCGCCGCCCGCTGGACGGCCTCACTCATTTCGGGGGTTACGCAAAACGCCTGGATGGAAATTCTCGGTATGGTACCGATACCAATTGCCGGGCCTTGCGCTACGCTATCGTCTGCTGTTTCATATGCAGGATTATTCATTTGTCCGCTACATCACTAACTGTGCCGGTTTCACTTTCATCGCGCTTGGCGGTGGTCACTTCACCAGTGCGATATTTATCAATAACAACATCCCTGCGTTGAGCATCCGCAGGGCTGCTGCGGCGTGGCTGAACCAGATCGCGGGGATTGGCTACCATCGCTGCCAGGTTATTTTGCGTTGCACACCCAAAATTCCAGTAGGGTTGGTTTTTATAGGTCAATGTGCTGGGCTCGGGCCAGGTCTCACAATTACTTGCAAGAGCTGCGTTGCGCTGATAGCTGAGAATTACCGGCGCAGAAACGCGTCGATTTCGTGGGTAATAATTTACCATGCGTATGTTTGAGCGTGGTATGGCATTGCGTTCCATAATTCGGCGGACCTCAGCCACCGCGCCTGCGGCCTGGACATCGTTAACTTGCGAACTTGGAGCTTTTATCCTTAAAGACCCTGTTCCGGTATTTTTATAACCAGCAACGAAGGATCCAACCCGTGCTCGTTGAGCCCTGGTCAACCCGGACCTGTTTTTTCCGGCTCTTACTTGCATGCTTACCTGATCATTTGTGACCTGGATGGGATGCCTCTGGGTGTATGATACAGGCGAAGCAGGCTCCAGCTTATTTGTCGTCTGGCAACCTGCTAGAGCCGTCAGGATTCCAGCGACCACTATTTGTAGTGGCCGGCGAAAACTCATGGCCTCGCGCTTTTTCATACCGCCATATGACAGGACGGGTACGTTATTATTTGTAAACACCTTGTTCATTCCCACCTCCCGCACTATTCGATGATAAATCCGACACCGCCCTTATATGTACCTTTTGGCAAAGGGCGACCTTTGATCCCATAAACCTTATGAAGACGACCTAAAAACACCGTATCCAGATCGGAAGCGATTATGAATCCTGCATCGGCCTGAAGAAGTTTATTACGGGCAACCGGCTTTACTATATAGGGCGTTACAATGACGACTAGCTCCGTTTCCGAGTTCTGGAAGTCCCGGCTTCTAAACAGCGAACCCAGGACCGGCACATCTTTAATGCCAGGAAAACCGTTAATGCTTTGCTTCAATTTTTCCTGAATCAGCCCTGCCATCACCAATGACCCGCCGCTTGGCAGTTCAACCGTGGTTTCTGCACGTCTTACTTTTAGGGCCGGAATGGTGAGCGTGTTTAACGTTACAGCGCCTTCGTTGGTCAGCTCACTGACTTCTGTTGAAACTTTCATGCTGATCCGGCCTTCCGAAAGAACCAGCGGAGTAAAGGCCAAACCCACACCGAACGGCTTGAATACGATGGTAATATTGCCATCTCTATCGCGGCCGGCTGGTACCGGAAACTCGCCTCCAGCGAGAAAATTGGCGGCTTCACCTGAAATCGCCGTCAAGGTAGGCTCTGCGAGCGTGCGCAGAACA
>JAJFHR010000132.1 GCA_021775515.1 Hyphomicrobiales bacterium
GGTATGAACGTCGTTGGTGATCTGTTTGGATCTGGTAAAATGTTTCTGCCGCAGGTAGTGAAATCAGCTCGGGTGATGAAGCAGGCCGTGGCCTATTTGCTGCCGTTTATGGACGAAGAAAAGAAAGTTCTCGGTATCGACAAACAAAAGGCTGCCGGTAAAATTGTCATGGCGACGGCAAAAGGTGACGTGCACGATATTGGCAAGAACATCGTCGGTGTTGTGCTGCAATGTAATAACTACGAGGTGATCGACCTTGGCGTTATGGTGCCGGCTGCGAAGATTCTGCAAACGGCGCGCGATGAAAATGCCGATGTTATCGGCGTTTCCGGCCTGATTACTCCCAGCCTTGATGAGATGTGCCACGTGGCGGCTGAGATGGAGCGCGAAGGTCTCGATATTCCGCTATTAATCGGCGGGGCGACAACCAGCAAAATTCACACAGCGGTTAAGATCAATCCGAACTACCAACTTGGCCAGGCCATTCATGTGGTCGACGCCAGCCGAGCGGTTGGGGTGGTATCAAAGCTGTTGTCGGATAGAGGGCGCGAACCCTATCTGGAAGAAATTAGATCAGACTATGCAGAGATGGCCGCGCGCCACGCCAACAAATCTCAGCGTCCGCAATCGCGTGCCACGCTTGAGCAGGCTCGCGCCAATAAAACGCCGATCAACTGGCAGGGATACCAGCCGGTCAGGCCTTCTTTCCTGGGAACAAGAGTGTTCGACAAATATGATCTTGGCGAAATCGCCCAGTACATCGACTGGAATCCGTTCTTTTCCACCTGGGAACTTATCGGCACCTATCCGCAGATTTTTGAAGATGACAAGGTAGGTGAGGCGGCCCGCACTCTCTTTGATGATGCCCAAGTAATGCTGCAGCAGTTAATTGACGAAAACTGGCTGACAGCGCGAGCGGTGATCGGATTTTGGCCGGCAAATTCTGTGGAGTCAGATGATATTGAGATTTATGGGGACGAGAGCCGACAGGAAAAAATCAAAACCTTTTATACGCTGCGCCAGCAGATGCTCCGCAGTAACAACAGCCGGGCGAATACGGCGCTGGCGGATTTTATTGCGCCCAAGGATATTGGCGTTGCCGATTATATCGGAGGGTTTGCCGTGTCGACCGGTTTTGGTGAGGATGCAATTGCGCAACGGTTTGAGCGATCGAACGATGATTATTCCGCTATTCTTTCCAAAGCGTTGGCAGACAGGCTGGCGGAGGCTTTTGCCGAGTGCATGCATGAACGGGTGCGCAAGGAATTTTGGGCCTATGCACCAGATGAAAACCTTGGCAATGACAAGCTGATCGCCGAAGCCTATCAGGGTATTCGTCCAGCACCGGGTTATCCGTGCCAACCCGATCATCGGGAAAAGGGCACATTGTTCAATTTGCTTGAGGCTGAAAAGGCCATCGGCATCAAACTTACCGAAAGTTTTGCCATGTGGCCGGGCTCGGCGGTTTCCGGCCTTTATTTTTCTCACGAGCAAAGCCAGTATTTTGGCGTTGGCAAGGTCGAACGCGACCAGGTGGACGATTACGCCAGACGGCAGGATACGAGCCTGTCTGACGCTGAAAAATGGTTGGGGCCTATCCTCAATTACGAACCGTCATCTGAACCCTCTGAAAAAGCCAAGGCATCATAAAGCGTGTCTTTCTCGCAAAACCGGTGTCCAATTTTGCGGGACACGCTTTAGGTTTATTCCAGCGGAAGAGAGGTGTGTTTTATGAAGGCGGGCCGCTGGCGCAGGCGTTGTTGCCAGGCAAGCACATGTTGGTGGCGCTTTTCTTCGGGCATTAGCAAATACCAGCGGTTGAGCACCGCGCCGAGCGGAATATCCGCCATCGAGAAGCTTGAGCCCATGACATAATCTTTGCCGTCCAGATGGTCATTAAATATATCAAGGGCCTTAATCATTTTTCCCAGGGAAACTTCGATTTGTGCTGGATCACCGGCAAACTCCGACGGTCTGATTTTACTCATGAATATGGGGCGAAGGTGAGGGTAGACCGAGGTGATCTGCCAGATCATCCATTGAGTGCATAAGGCGCGGCCTTCGATGTCTTCGGGACACAGCTCAGGTGAGCCATATTTTTCGCAGATGTACGACACGATTGCGTTTGATTCCCAAAGGATCAGATTGCCGTCTTTTATTGCTGGAACCAGTTCATTTGGATTAAGCTCATGGTACCACGGTTCCTTAGTGCCGCCATGCTGGCGCCCAATGACTATCTGCTCATATTCAAGGTTACATTCCGATATCGCCCACAGGGCTTTTTGAACATTGATGCTGGTGGACCGGCCCCATATTTTAATTTTGTTGCTCATGGAATGCCCCTTGTGAATGTGCGCTGAAAAAGTAAAGTGGAGAGGAATAAACAAACTGCAACAAATCCTGGATTCCGGCAACAGTTAAGGAAATGAACATGCGTCTTCACACCAGCACCTGGCCTGAAGTTGAAGCCTATCTCGAACGATCTCAAGGCATCATCATCCCCATTGGATCAACCGAACAGCACGGGCCTACCGGCATTATCGGGTGCGATGCAATCTGTGCTGAGGAAATAGCCTGGGAAGGCGGTAAACGCGGCAACATTTTAGTTGGTCCGACATTTAACGTTGGCTCGGCTCAGCATCATATGAGCTTTCCAGGCAGCATGACCTTGCGGCCCTCAACGATGACGGCGGTGATTTCGGATTGGGTGCTATCCCTTGCCGCCCATGGCTTTGACCGGATCTATTTTCTCAATGGGCACGGCGGCAATATCGCGCCGGTACAAAATGCCTTTGCTGACATCTATGCACGGCGGGCTCTTGATGGCGATGAGGCGAAATTTCTTATGAAGTTGCGCAACTGGTTTGACCTGCCCGGCATTCCCGAACTTAGTGATGAGCTCTATCCCGTTGGATGCGGCAGCCATGCGACGGCTGCGGAAATTTCCGTTACATTCGCCGCTTATCCGCAAAAAGAGGATTGCCGCGCCCTTGAGCCGGCAATTGCACCCGAAGGTTCAATTAGTGACAGGCATCAATTTCGCCTCGATTTTCCTGACGGGCGCATCGGGTCAAACCCGAGCCAATCATGTGTGGCTGATGGCAAAAAGATCATCGATCATGCAGCAGCCAGCTTGGTGAAAGATGTTGATGCCTTTTTTAAAAGCTAAAGACCACGCTTCAGATCAAGGGTTGAGAATTTTTTCAATAATCTGCTGCACGGCATAACCTTCAGCAATCGAGGTGAGTTTGACCTTGTGGCCGCTAAACCGGGCGGAAGCAGCATCGAGATTGCGCTTGTGGTCTTCCTCTCCGATGTCTTCAATATGGGTGAGTTCGGGTGACCAGGCACCACCCGTGGTTGAGCTTATCTGGCCACCGCTGTGCAGACGGTAGGATTTGTTTTCTCCCCAGATTGTATATTCGGTGCCAATCGGGCCGGCACCTCCGACCGCGGCATTTATCACCGCTGGTGTGGCGCCAAATTTTAGTTCGGCGAGGACGCGGTTTTCAGACAAATTTGGGTCTTCAGGATAGTTTACCGAAGCGTGAATTATCTCCGGTTTGCCCCACAGTCTTGTGGAAAGATAAATCCAGTGGGACAACATTTCGCGGGTAAAACCTCCTTGCTCACGACCGCCAAGCCAGGTGGCATGGGCTTGAAACGCGCGCGGCCAGGTGGTCAGATGAATAAAAATATCAACCCCTGCGACGTTGCCGATAACGCCGCAGGCTATTTCATTTTCCAAAAAGGTGGTGGATAATGCATTGCCATGGTTGAAGTTGATAACGTTCGCAAGGCCCGAGGCTGCAACCTCTGCTGCAAGTTTCTCGCTGGCCTCAACATTGACGCCTAATGGTTTTTCACAATAAACCATTTTACCGGCGTTTATCGCGGCTCTGACATAGGTCTCGTGGCTGGCAGGCGGCGTGGCTATATAGATCACCGAAGTGCGCGGATCTGCAATCAGTTCATCGGCATTTTTGGCAATCTCGAGACCTGAATGGGTGCTGGCGGTCTCCTGACAAATTTCCGTATTTAGATCCCAGGCCGAGACAACCGAAAAATTTGGATGTTCAATCATTTTTGCCAGGATCACCCGGCCGATGGCACCCAACCCGATAACGCCGATTTTGTGATTATTCATGACTTAATCCTTGCAACCAAAAGTGCCGCGATAATGTTGAGGCCGGCAAGGCTCAAATAAACGTCGACGATGGAAAAATTGAATGTCGCCATTACGATTACGAAAATTGCCGATCCGACCATGGCGGCGGAACTGATAATATTGTCGGCGGCAATCGTGCGGGCTCGAAATTCCGGTTGCGCGCGCGCCTGCACCAAAGCAAAAAGGGGAACCACATACAAACCCGCCAAAATGGCAATGGCGAGAAGATCAAATGAAATGCGCAACCCGGCTAAAGATTGCAAAAACGGTAAAAACGGTTGTAAAGGCGCGGTCGTAATTGGCGTGGGGCTGGCTAAATACAGATCAGCACAAAATATGCCCATGCCAAGGGCTGCCCAGGGCGCATACCGGGCTGAAATTTCACCCTTCAACAAGGTGTTGCAAAGAAGCGATCCGGCACCGACGCCGATTGAAAACAGCGTTAGAAAAAACGTGACCAGGGTCTCGTCACCGCGCAGAATGTCTTTGGTGTAAACCGGTAATTGGGCGAGAAAAACCGCGCCTAAAAACCAAAACCAGGAATCCGCCAGAATAGCAGAAAACACCAAACGGTTTTTTGCTGTGGTTTTGATCGTTTCGGCCAATATATTGATGTTTAGGGCGCGCGGTTTCAATACCGGGTTGGCGGGCAGGATAAAACGGCTGGCGCCATAGCCGGTTACGGCAGCGATTGCCATAAGAGTTGAAACCAGTAACGGCCCTTCGGGTCTTAAAATTAAAATGCCGCCGATTATTGTGCCGATCAATATCGCCAGAAAGGTGGCGGTTTCAACTAACGCATTGGCCCCGATCAGGTCGCGCTCATCAAGTTGTTGCGGCAAAATTGCATATTTGAGCGGGCCAAAAAAAGCCGACTGGGCGCCGAGAAAAAACAAGACGGTCAAGAGCAGGTATACGTTCTGCTGGAAAAGTGCCCAAACCGAAAAAAAAGTTATGATGATTTCAGCGGCTTTTATGCGCCGGATAAGAGCGGATTTTTCGTAACTGTCGGCAATATTTCCCGCGGTTGCCGAGAACAGAAAAAATGGCAGAATAAAAAGCCCGCCGGCAAAAGCCACCAATTGGCGGGGATCAAAGGCGGTTTGATTGATGAGCGAAAAGGTTACCAGAATGACCAGGGCGTTTTTAAACAGATTATCGTTAAACGCACCCAACGCCTGGGTGATGAACAGAGGCAGGAACTGGCGTCGGGTCAATAGGCTGAATTGAGACCTTGCCATAAACCCTTACCTTTGCCGGTTGTTACTCGCCATTGAAGACACGCGCAAAAATAGTATCTACGTGTTTGGTGTGATAACCAAGATCAAATAATGCTTCCAACTGACTGTGAGAAAGTGCTTTCGACACTTCATCGTCTGCTTTCAGCAGGTCGAGAAAATTACCTTGACCGCGCCAGACCGGCATCGCATTGCGCTGGACCAGACGGTAGGCATTTTCACGCGATACGCCTGCCTGCGTCAGCGCCAGCAAAACCCGTTGCGAGTGCACCAGACCGCCAAGTTTATTGAGATTGGCCGTCATGTTTTCGGGATATACAACCAGTTTTTCAATTACACCGGTCAAGCGTGCCAGCGCAAAATCCAGGGTCACGGTGGCATCTGGTCCAATGCCGCGCTCAACGGATGAATGCGAAATATCGCGCTCGTGCCAAAGTGCGACATTTTCCATGGCAGGAACAGTTGCGCTGCGGACCAAGCGGGCCAGTCCGGTAAGATTTTCAGTCAACACTGGATTGCGCTTGTGAGGCATGGAGGAGGAGCCTTTTTGCCCCTTGGAAAAATATTCCTCGACCTCCAAAACTTCGGTGCGCTGCAAGTGGCGAATTTCGGTCGCCAGGCGTTCAACTGAACTTGCGATCACACCGAGAGTTGCAAAAAACATGGCATGGCGGTCTCGCGGAATGACCTGGGTTGAAACCGGTTCAGGAATAAGACCCATTTTTTCAGCCACGTGAGCTTCCACGGCAGGGTCTATATTGGCAAAGGTTCCAACCGCGCCGGAAATGGCACAGGTGGCAACTTCGGCGCGGGCGGCTTCGAGGCGTGATTTATTGCGGGAAAATTCAGCATAGGCCTGGGCAAGCTTGAGACCGAAGGTTACTGGCTCGGCATGAATTCCATGGCTGCGGCCGATGCAGACGGTGTCCTTGTGTTCGATGGCGCGTAATTTAAGTGCTGTAAGGAGTGCATCAATATCATTGAGGAGAATATCGGCGGCCTTGACCAGTTGCACATTAAAGCAGGTGTCGAGTACATCGGATGAGGTCATGCCCTGATGGACAAAGCGGGCGTCTTCGCCGACATATTCGGCCAGGTTGGTCAAAAAGGCGATGACGTCATGTTTGACTTCGCGTTCAATCTCATCAATTCGCGCAACTTCAAATGCGCCGCGTTCCCAGACGATTTTTGCCGATTCTTTGGGAATTATGCCCAGCTCAGCCTGGGCATCACAGGCATGGGCCTCGATTTCAAACCATATCTGGAATTTGCTTTCAGGTGACCAAATCTGGGTCATTTCCGGGCGAGAATAGCGAGGGATCATTCGACGTCTTTCATAACATTAGGAATTGTGCGTGCAGCAGCGTCTAGCAAATGGCGAGGTTGAGTTCAATGGCGAGTGCCAAAATTCACTCTTTTGTTGACATAAACAAACATGAGGGTGCCAATTATCCCCGAGATTGCGCCCAACGGCCACAACAATGGCAGGCCGAAGGTTTTAAATGAGAACGCGGTGCCGAGGACACCCAGAATTATTGTCAACGGCAAATCGATTAATTCGCCAAGTTCCACACCGTGTTCGAACAGATCATTTATTTCACGGAAAGCGTAACTCGTCAAAACGCCGAAGAGGAGGAACAGAAAAAAGCCGGTGGCGGACAAAATGAAACAGGATTTTGCGAAAGAATGGCTGGACCGATAAAACAGCCACCAGGAAAGGGCACTGGAAATCGTGCCGGAAAGGAAGATGATAGAGACAACCGACATCGTGCGCGGGCTGACAATTTGACCTTCAAGGTAAAACTCAATAACGGTAGAACCGGCGAGCAGAAACCCAATCCAGAAACCGAAAACTATGAAGGTTATTCTGCGTGTCACTGTGTTTCTTTAAGATGGATTTTCTGGGATTTGACCCGCGAACTATACAATAAACCAAGGTGATTCTTTGATATGACTCACATAGCGCTGACGATAGCAGGTTCGGATAGCAGTGGTGGGGCTGGTGTGCAAGCCGATCTTAAGACATTTTCGGCCCTGGGGGTCTATGGTGCGAGTGCGATTACAGCCCTTACCGCGCAAAACACCCGCGGTGTTTATGGTGTTGTCAATATCGACCCTGAATTTGTGCGCGAGCAGATTGATGCCTGTTTTGCAGATCTGCGCATACAGGCCGTGAAAATCGGTATGTTGAGCACACCGGATATTGTTGAAGCTGTTGTTACAGCTCTTGAGGTGCACCGGCCTGCTCATATAGTTGTTGATCCGGTGATGGTTTCCGAGAGCGGTGCGCGGTTGTTGTCGCAAGATGCCGTAAACATCCTCGTCACGCGACTTTTTCCACTTGCTAGTCTGATAACGCCAAATTTGCATGAAGCTGCGGTTTTATTGGGCGAACCCGTGCTGGAAGATGATAGCGCGATGGAAGCCTGTGCCCGCAAAATTGCCAAATTGGGTACTTCGCCGGTGTTGCTAAAAGGGGGCCACTTTAATACTGCCTTGGCCCGCGACGTTCTTATTGATGGCGGTGAGCTCACGAATTTCGACGCTGATCGGATAAATACCAAAAACACACACGGCACCGGATGCACGCTTTCGGCGGCCATTGCAACTGGTCTGGCACTGAAACTATCATTGCCGCAAGCGATCACCCAGGCCAAGGCATATGTAACCGGGGCGATTAAAGCTGCCGATCAACTGGAAGTGGGCGAGGGGCCGGGCCCCCTAAATCATTTCTATCGGGTTTGGCCGCTTTTGGAGGCGGAATAGCTTGCAGAATTGCACCCTAATAAGATTTGAGCGCCTGGCCCAAATCATCCTTGAGGTCTTCAACATCCTCCAATCCGACTGAAATGCGCAATACGCCTGGCGTTATGCCCAATTCCTGCCGGGCTTCTTCGCCGATGCGATAGTGGGTGGTGGTGGTTGGGTGGGTGATGATGGTTTTGGCATCGCCCAGGTTGTTGCTGATTTTAATCAGCTTCAGGGCGTTGCAGACACTGAACGCTTCTTGCTTGCCGCCATCCAACTCAATTGCCACCATGGTCGAGCCTGCCGACATTTGTTTTTTGGCCAGTTCATATTGGGGATGATCGGGCCGATAAGGGTAGATTGACCGTTTGACCTGCGGCCGGGTTGCGAGAAAATCCGCCAGAGATTTTGCATTGTCGCAATGTTGCCTGACACGCAGGGAAAGTGTTTCGAGACCCTTTAACAGGACCCAGGCATTAAACGGGCTAATCGAGGGTCCGGTTTGGCGCAAAAAATCGTGCACATGTTCACCGATTATTTGCGCGTCGCTTAATATAATACCGCCGAGGACGCGGCCCTGGCCATCAATGTGCTTGGTGGCGGAATAAACCACCACATCGGCGCCAAGCTGCAACGGCCTTTGCAAAATCGGCGTGGCAAAAACATTATCAATGACCAGGCGGGCGCCGCACTCATGAGCAATTTCGGCCACTGCTGTTATGTCGACAAGCTCAAGTGTGGGGTTGGTCGGAGATTCGAGGAAAAACACCTTGGTATTGGGCCGGCGGGCAGCCTTCCACGCTTCGAGGTCGCGGCCATCGACCAGCGTGCACTCAACACCCAGGTTGGGCAGGAGCGTGTTGACCACATAAAGGCAGGCGCCAAACAGTGCCTTGGCGGCAATGACGTGATCGCCGGCCTTGACCTGACACAACATGGCGGTGGTGACAGCGGCCATGCCGGAGGCGGTGGCGCGGGCATCTTCAGCGCCTTCAAGCAACATCATGCGTTCTTCAAACATGCGCACGGTCGGGTTTGAATATCGCGAATAAATAAACCCGTCATCATCCCCCTTAAAGCGGGCTTCGGCCTGTTCGGCGCTGTCATAGATAAACCCCGAGGTTAAATACAACGCTTCGGATGTTTCACCAAAGCCGGAGCGTAATGTGCCGCCATGGACCAATTGGGTCTGCGGCCGGTATTCGGGCGTGGCCGGGTTGTGTGCTGTCATTGCAGTTTTCGCCCGGAATGAAGGGGCGCCTTTCAAACAAAAATCCCGGCCGAGCAAACGCTACGAGACCGGGTTTCATCACGGCCTTTTAGCGAGTTTTTTAACGTGGCTGCAAGCCGGCCGGCTCAAATCACCACGGTTTCCTTCTTAGAGGATGCAGAAGAAGGCGTCAAGTATTTGCGGTTTTCAATTTAAGGTGCAATCGCGGTTGGCAGGGTTTAGCCTGCCTGGCAGAATTATTGTACTTTTCAACTGTGCCAATATCGAAAATTACCGGAAGCCCTGAAGTTCAGGAACTTATTTTACCGGGAGGTGAAAAGAAAGCAGAAGGCGCATGAGGTCGGCTTGATTGTGAACGTCCAGTTTTTGCATGAGATGTTTGAGTTGCGTGCGCGCGGTTAGTAAACTTACCTGTCTTAAGTCTGCCACTTTGGCAATCGAGCCGGCATCCGCAATGGCGATTGCAACTTCCGCTTTGGATTTTGCATCACCGTATTTCCGGCGGGCAATTGCGGCTTTTTTGCCTTAGGAGGACGCCCCGGCACAGTTTCAGCTCAACCGCCGGGGGTGTCTGCCGTACCTCTTCCCTCCGCTTTGCCGCTTTTTGCGGCTGGCCTGGCAGCGCTCGGGCTACTCGGCTGGCGCAGAAATTGGATTAGTACAAATTAGACAATTCGCCTGCCCGGCAGGTTTTCTCAGGATTGGCCGCAATTGCAGCGGCGCCAAACTGCTGGTGTTTCTTTGATCCTTCCAGAAAATTTCTGGTAGGTTCAGGCGAGTGCCAGGACCACGTTTTTCAGAAGGCCGTTGACGTGGTTTTGATCGACCCAGCGGGCAACGACAATCAGGTCGTCATCGGGGTCTATCCAGATGATATTGGTGCCAGCACCGACAGCAGCGTAACTTGCCTCCGGTGTGCCGGGATATTCCTTAGCAGCGGTATTGAGCCACCACAGGAAACCGTACCCTGGATTGATATCACATGGGGCATGTAGCGCCTGGCACCAGTTTCTTGAGAGAATTTGGTTGTCATTCCAGGTACCATCGCGGTGAATCAACAGCGCAAAACGCGCATGATCTAGCGTGCTGATGTGCATACCGCCGCCCCAGTGAGTTCCACCGGGCACGGATTGCATCGAAATACCGTCAATTTCGACCCAGGAATTATCATAGCCGAGCCAGCGCCAGGTGTTGCTGGCGCCAATAGGCTCCATGATTTTTTCATGCAGCACCTCGGGCAAGGGTTTTTTGAACAGGTGCAACAGGGCAAGAGATAAAAGATTGACCCTGACATCATTATATTCCCAGAAGGTGCCCGGCGGTTGCAGGTCTCTGTGCTGGCCTTTGCGGGAATTGTCCGATCCTGGTCCTACCTGCCGGTTGCGGTCGACAAGGTCAGGTTTGTCAAAAAGCGTGCCTTCCCATTCACTCGTCTGGTTGAGCAGATGGCGCCAGGTAATTGATCCATTATGCTCGCCAGCAAACAGCCCGTTATTCACATACTCGCCAGCCCGGTCATCAATGCTGTGGATCAGATTTTCTTTTTTTGCCAAACCGGTCAGAACCGACAAATAACTCTTGGCGATGGAAAACGTCATATCGGTGCGGGTAACATCTCCCCATTGAGCCGCAATGCGTCCCTTTGATATTATCACACCAGCGGGGCCGCCACGCGGTTTGAAAGGCCCCAGGGGCTGGTCCCACGGCGGTGGTTCAAACTGGCTTAAGCCGGGCACATCACCGGCTTTCTCCAGATCACGCGGCCTCGGGCTTTCATGAATTTCGGCAAATTTGACCGCATCTGCCAGCCGGGCGGCATTGAACCCGGCCTCGTCAGGTGAAATGGTCTCCCAGTCGTTGTTTTTGCCGGAGGGAAAATAGCTCATCAGTTTTCCATATTTAAGGCCACGAGCTAGCATTACGCGGCCGGTGGGAGTTACAATTTAGAGAGGATTTCCTCTTCCAGCGTTCCGACTGACACACAATCGACCTTGGTTTTGGCCACGCCGACATAATGGCGGGAGGCTGAAAAAGATACATCTACGATGGCTCGGGATTTTTCCTTGCCCAATGATTGAACGGAGACCTTGACGGTCATGGTGCTTTCACCAATGGATCCAAGAGTGCTATCGCCGCAATCAGCATAAACGCTGGCATGTTTCAAGGTGCGTTGCGCCATTAAGACGCCGTTTTCATCATCGCGAGATTTTACCGGGATGCTGGAAGATTCAAAATAGGACAGTACTTTCTCCCAAACGGCTTTCGCCGGTTTGTCATATGTCCGGGCATTGTCTACTACCCGCAACTCTGGCGCACTTGCGCATCCCGCGAGCAGTGCGGCTATTACGCCAACAAATATTAATCTCATCTGCCGTCCCCACTTATAGAGAAATTACAAGAAGAGATTAGCGCAAATCGTTTTCATCGCACAACTAATTGTTCTTATCCTTTATATCTTGAGCCGTCTGGTTAAAAAGTATCTTGCGTTCTTGTTCGGTTGGCGGGGCTGATCTTCTAAACTCCTTGCCAAGGTCGACACCACGCTGAACCGCCGGGCGCAACTTGATATCATTGCGCCACTTCGCCACATTGGGAAAGTCATCAAGGGACTGACCCAGCGGCTTGGCAATCAGGACCCAGGGCCAGCAAATCATATCAGCGATTGAATAGGTGTTGAGAATATAGTCGCGATCTTGCAATCGGCGTTCAAGCACGCCAAGGCAGCGGTTGTATTCATTGGCATAGCGGGTTTTAGAATAGTCTTGTCCATCGGGAGCATAATTGACAAAGTGGCTGAGATTACCGGCGCCGGGGCCCTGATTGCCGGTCTGCCAAAACAGCCACTCAAGAGTTTCCTTGATACCGTGAGGTGATTGGTCAATGAATTTGCCGGTTTTGTTGGCCAGATAAAAAAGAATAGCACCGGATTCAAACACGCTTACCGGTTCACCTTCGACATCATGATCGACAATAACTGGCATGCGGTTATTGGGACCGATTTTGAGAAATTCCGGCGCAAATTGTTCTCCTTTGCCGATATTAATGGGAATGAGATTATATTCGAGTCCGCATTCTTCAAGCATAATGGAGATCTTCCAGCCGTTGGGCGTCGGCCAATAATAAAAGTCAATCATGTATCAATCCTCACCACGGTGAGCGGCAATAACACCGTCATTGAGAAGCCGGTCAAGTTCATCGTCTTTATACCCGGCAGATTTAAGCTCGCTCACAGTGTGTTGTCCCAGCAGTGGTGCGCCAT
>JAJFHR010000133.1 GCA_021775515.1 Hyphomicrobiales bacterium
CGACCTGCCAGATTTCGCGTCTCTTCCAAAAACCAGCAATTATGAAGGTCAGGACGCCGTCCCCAATGGTTAACCAGACAGCAAATCCCAAAACAGAACCAGCTTGCCTCACTCCTAATCCATCTACAATTGTGTAAGACGCGATGCAGGCACCTGTCACTAAAGCGAAAAATATTGCCTTTGGGTTCCGTGCTGTGCCATTGGTCTTGTCAAAAGTCAGGGTCATTACACCCACAGCGAGACAGATCACTCCGATCATTGCGATCGGTCCGACCAATTCGCCCGCAAACAAAAAAGCTCCTAAGGTTACAAGGATAGGGGCCGAGCCTCTGGAAATTGGATAAACTTGACCTAGATCACCATGATCATAAGCGATTGGTAGGAGAAAATGGTAACCGGTATGGATAAGTATCGCGAGAAACAGGAGCGGCCAACTACTTGGATCAGGGCTG
The DNA here is from genome assembly GCA_021775515.1 of Hyphomicrobiales bacterium. Classification (GTDB taxonomy): domain Bacteria; phylum Pseudomonadota; class Alphaproteobacteria; order Rhizobiales; family JAJFHR01; genus JAJFHR01. Next base: position 453 of record JAJFHR010000133.1, read on the forward strand.
TCAACAAACGGCAAGGCGAACAAAGACAACAAACTTCCAGACAATGTCACGAACGCCATTACTGCGATACGGTCGCCACTTATTTTGATCAATGCGTTCCAACCGGCATGCAGCGCTGCGGCGAGTAGTATCAGTGCGACGACTTCAATATCCATTACGTGCGTGCTCTTAAAATTCCTGATTGAAGTTTGTTGTTTATTGCACCATCTCCAAAGGTATTAGCTTTTAATTAGCAACTACAAATTTAGCCTAGGGAGGCATTCGGCAATCGGTATTCCACATGGGAATGGTTTAAGGTATAGAAGTCGGAAAACACAACTCAACCCTTTAGAGTACACTGACAGGTTCAAGAGCATAGTGGCAATTGTAAAGTTATTTTTTGGCATCCTCTTTGCGGCAGCCGTCCTGACCTTGAGCTGGTGGGGCTCAAAAGTCGGGTTGCCTTCGCAATTGCCTGATGTTGCTTCACTTCGCCAATGGTTTGACGGTTTGGGTTACTGGGGCCCAGCTGCTGTAATTGGATTGATGATAGTCGCAATACTGGTCAGCCCCCTGCCCAGTGCACCGATAGCCTTAGCGGCCGGTGCAATTTATGGCCATGTCTGGGGAACGATATATGTTCTTACCGGATCGGAACTAGGCGCTATTGCTGCCTTCGGTTTTGCCCGTTTCATCGGGTTCGACTTTTTACATAAATGGTTTGGAGAACAATTAAACCGCGGGCTGGCGGGGTCGCAGAACTTTTTGATGGCCACAGTATTTGCCAGCCGGCTCATGCCGTTTATTTCCTTCGACATTGTAAGTTATGCGGCGGGTTTAACGGCACTGTCTTTCTGGCGATTTGCCGTTGCCACTTTGGCCGGCATCATACCGGCGAGCTTTCTGCTGGCCCATTTTGGCAGTGAATTAGTTGCTGAGGAAACCGATCGTATCTTGCTCGCAGTGGTTATCCTCGGTCTCCTCACCGCCGTGCCAATAGCAGCAAAACTCATTGCCAACCATCGCCGCAGTTGAGGTAAAAGCCGATACTTCAATGGTGATCAGCACACCGCCGTTGTCGCCGGTGATATTTCAATGTCTATCAGGCGCTCCAACTTGGCTTTCGAAATAGCTCCTTGAACGATTGTGCGCCCGACAATGAGCCCCGGTGTGCCGGTGAGGCCGAGTTCATAGGCCAAAGCAGCATTGCGCTGAAGTGCTGCCGTCGTCGCCGGTGATAGCATGTCCTTGTTCAACTGGGCCTGGTTGAGGTTAAATTCTTCACCGAGAATTTTAATATAGGCTTGAGATGGCATGAGCCTGGCATTCATCAGCCGTTGATGAAACTCATCATATTTTCCTTGATTTTCTGCTGCCAAAGCCGCGCGCGCTGCCAACTTGGACCCTTTGCTCAGTATCGGCCATTCCTTGTAGATGATGCGAACGGATCGTTTTTCCTGCAATTGCGATAGAATTTCTGTCAGCTTTCGGCAATAGGGGCAGCGATAATCGAAAAACTCGACAATGCTAATCTCGGCATCCGGTTTGCCGCGCACCGGCGAGGCGGAATCCCGCAGCAACGTGCTGCAGAAATTTGCCGCAGTTAGCCCGCTTTGCTCCGGTGCCTGCTGCAGTTGGCCAAATATCGGGTCAGAGCGCGAAAAGCCGGTTTCCTGTACCAAGGTCCGGAAGCCTTTGGGTGAAGAAAGCTCTGCAAATTTTAGATCGTTTGATCCAAACCCGCTAAATACATAATAAGCCGCCGCCAAACTAAGAATGACTGATCCGGCCACTATGAATTTCAAATTTTTTGTCATGAATTGTGCTCTTTACTTCTGCCTCTATCCAACGAAAGTACTGGTCATTGATCTTCTTGCCTCAAAGGTAGGGATAAATTTGCCCAAACGAAAGCCGAAGATAGTAAATTGGTAAAACATCGCGAAATGGCTAATATGTGCCGATACCCATTCGCGAAGCGTTTGTGGCAGGGCTTTTAAATGAAACATGTGATCATCTTTTTCTTATGGTTGAGCCAGATTTTTGGCACTGTGGTTGCTCTTCCAGGTTTTGCTTTGGCGCAAAAAACCGCGACTGCACCTAAAACCGCTCATGTCGGCGTTTTGGCCTATCGCGGCATTGATGCGGCCAAATCCCGGTGGCAACCACTTGGACATTACCTCACTAGCTCGGTTGACGGCTGGCAGTTTAAGATTGTCCCAGTCACTCTTGCCTCTGCACCCAGCCAGATTGAAGCCAAGGAAATAGATTTTGTAATCACCAACCCGGGCCATTATGTGGCACTGCAAGAGAAGTACCGCCTGTTCGCCCTAGCCACACGTGAGCGCCGAACCGCTGCAAGCGGACCGGGGTTGCTGCGATATGGCACGGCGATATTTACCAGTAAAAAAGCCAATATTCAGTCTCTGGGAGACATGAAAAATCGGACACTGGCAGCTGTCAGTCCGGATGCATTCGGTGGCTTCCAAATGGCCTGGCACGAGTTCCAGTATCAAAACATCGATCCGTTCAAAGATCTAAAATCCATTCGATTTATGGGCTTTCCCCAAGATGCAATTGTTGCGGCAGTTCTTGCTGGCAAAGTAGACGCCGGAGTTGTTCGCAGCGGATTGCTCGAGTTGCTGGCAAGTGAGGGGCGGATAAACCTGGACGATTTTCGCATTATAGAAGGCAATACCCAACTGAATTATCCGCATATGGTCAGCAGCCAGCTTTACCCGGAATGGCCATTTGCCTCCCTGCCGGGAAGTAACAAACAACTGCGCGAAAATGTTCTCACTGCACTGTTGGCGACCCAAAAAAAACAGATACAGACAAAATTTCAACTGCGCGACCTTTGGTCGGCGCCGCTGTCTTATATTGAGGTCAGGACATTGGCTCACTCTTATCGCGGCCGCAATGCCAGCGACGGTTTGTTTGCCGGAAATACCGTAGGAAATTTGAATTTGATTGGCACGTTGCTCGCACTTTCCTTTTTGGGGTTTTTGCTGATTTACCTGGTGATGGGCAGACGCGACCACAGTGTCGCAGCCTCAGGTGATACGTCCCAATCGCAGGTGGCCGTTGATCAAAAAACCACTGAAATTATGTCGCGTTTTGATAGTTTGACCCGGCGGGAACGTGAAATCCTATGCATGATCTGCGAAGGATTGTCGTCAAAGGCGGTTGCCGATAAATTGGGCATAAGCCCTAAAACTGTTGAATATCACCGTTCCAACCTGTTGCAAAAGACCCAGGCAGGAACAACGCCTCACCTAGTGCAGCTTGCCGCCCGTCTCGGCTTCGACTAGCGGCTAATCCACAGCTTCCAGGTGATTTCACTAGGGTTTTTAAGGTTAAAACAGCTATTTACCCCAGTTGTCTCCAGTTATGCGCATTGCATAATGTCTTGGGTAAGCAAGTTACTTCCAGACGATGGGGAACAGCCGGAAATTGCAAACCGGCAAATACACTCCCGCATAGCGTCACCAGGAAGTAAGACGCTTAATATCTTGGGAGGAGAAATTATGAATATCAAACCTTTTATCGCTGCAGGCGTTCTCAGCATTTCCAGCCTGGCATTTTCCAATTGGGGAATTGCTGCCGAACATGCCGATCACAGCAAAGACTACCGCACGTTCCATGCCGGGGGAAAAATTGATTACGGCCAGATCGCCGACAGTTATTCGAGTGATCTGGTTATGTATCTTGCCGGGAACCAGTTCATGGTCATGGAAGAATTGATCAAAGATTTTCAGAGCAAAAATCCGGACATAAAAACAATTTATGTCGAGACCATTCCGCCGGGCCAAATTCTCAAAGGACAGATTCTTAAACAAGGTCAAATCGATGGCAAGAATACGGCTCAAAATCCGGACCTTTTTGCCAGCGTCAACCTGGGCCATCTGAAAAAACTGAAATCCAAGAAAATCATGTCGGACTACATCATCTATGTTCATAACAAGCTTGAATTGATGGTCGCGGAAGGAAATCCAAAAGGCATCAAAGGTGCTGCTGATCTTGGGCGCGATGATCTTGTGCAGTCACACCCCAATCCCCTAACTGAAGGTATTTTCAAGTTTTACGGCGCGCAGATGTTAAAGGACCTGGGTATTCATAAAAAGGTCACAGCAGGCAAGGAATGCAAAAGCTGCTGGGCCGTTGAGGGAAAAACCTGGTTCACCAGCCGCCATCATCGCGAAACGCCGCAAAGAATTGAAGAAGGTAAAGCTGATGTCGGAATTGTCTGGACCACCGAAGTCGTATACGGGAAGCGCGAAAAGCGCAAAATTGACGGCGTGGCAATTAAAGCTCCCCTCAATCAACAACACCGGGTAGGCTATGCCATTGGTGTCTTAAAAACGGGTAGGAATATCGAAAATGGCAAGCGGTATCTTTCTTATCTTGGGACAAAAAAAGCGCAGGACATTTATGCAAGTTACGGCTTTCTGCCTGCTACCGAGAAGGAATTGACACTAAAACCGATACCGGCGGCCAAATAGGCCAATGTTAACTGCTTGGCGGCTGCAATTTTTGTAGTTGCCGGGCGGTTTCATTGCAGGGCATTTGGATAGGAGGATTAAATGAGGTATTTGGGAGTTATCATCACACTGTTGGCAGCGCTGACCAGTTTTTCAGCAGTCGCCCAGGAAAAAGTTCACTACGTTGCCATTCACGTGGATCAATCTGATCCCAAAATAATGAACCTGGCGCTTAACAACGTACAGAATTTGCGCAAATATTATGAGCAAAAAGGCGAAAAAGTTACCATCGAAGTTGTCACCTACGGCCCCGGGCTCAATATGCTCAGGGCAGATAAAAGCCCGGTGAAAACACGCATCGCCACGATGTCGTTGGAAATCCCCGAGTTAAGGTTCTCTGCCTGCGGAACCACTCAAGGTAAAATGAGCAAAAAAGAAGGCAAAAAGATCGAGTTGCTTAGCGAGGCAAATCTGGTTCCCTCGGGTGTTGTGAGGCTGATTGAACTGCAGGAGAAGGGCTACGCCTACATACGGCCGTGAACTGCTCACGCCTGAATGCTTCCGCATCAAACCTGATGGTTTGTGGTGCGGAAGCGCTTTAACGACTGCTTTCGCACGCTGATCAATTTTGTTATCCTTGCCAAACCAGATCAGGCTCTGAGTAAACATTTCAAAAATTAGCGGGCGATCTCATGACAATTCCAGCACTCACCATACAAGATATAAACGCCCGCCCGGTACTTGTCCCGCTGGCACGCCCGATTAAAACCTCGGTTGGAGAAATTCCAGCAGCACCTCTCGTGCTTATTGATCTGATAACCACCCAGGGGATCGTCGGGCGTTCATATATCTTCGGCTACACGCCGCTAGCCTTACGCCCGTTGACCCAGCTAATTCACAATTTGACCGAAACGCTTAAAAACAAGAACGTGGCCCCGGTTGAACTTATGAAGGGTTATGAGAATGCCTTCCGCTTATTGGGCCGGCAAGGCCTCCTGGGCATGGCAATTTCAGGCCTGGACATGGCTTGCTGGGATGTATTGGCGCGCGCTCATGCTTTACCTCTTGCCCAGGTTCTCGGCGGTGAATGCAGGGCAATTCCCGCCTACGACAGTTTCGGTGTTATCGAGCCGAAGCGCGATGCCCTTCAACTCGA
>JAJFHR010000134.1 GCA_021775515.1 Hyphomicrobiales bacterium
GCCAATCGGGTCAGATCCGGAAGGAAGCAGCCCCAACGAGTTCGACGCGGGTCATCTGTCCAGCCTCCCACTTAACCAACCTGATCGAGGACACCCTCAGGTAATGATGTTAAGGTGGCGGCAATTCTCGAGGCCAGAATATGGGCAAAAAAAACCAGCAGCCAATGCCTGAAGCCGACGCAAATTCAAAAGATACCGCCGGATACAGTGTCCTTGCGCGCAAGTACCGCCCCCAGACGTTTGATGATCTGATTGGCCAGGATGCCATGGTTCAAACCTTGTGCAATGCGTTTGATACCCAACGTATCGCACAGGCCTATATGCTGACAGGGGTGCGCGGCATCGGTAAAACCACAACCGCGAGGTTGATTGCCCGTGCGCTCAACTATCAAGTTAATGGTAAACCGGAGCAGGGACCAACGGTGCGCTTTTCAAAACCTGGCGTTCATTGCCCGGAAATCATGGCGTCGCGTCACGTTGATGTGCTTGAAATGGATGCGGCCTCCAACACCGGCATTGACGATGTTCGCGAAATCATCGAAAGCGTGCGCTACAAACCGGTTTCCGCGCGGTTTAAGGTCTACATCATCGACGAAGTGCACATGTTGTCGAGACAAGCCTTCAACGGCTTGCTCAAGACCCTTGAGGAGCCGCCGGAACATGTAAAATTCATCTTCGCCACTACGGAAATCCGCAAGGTCCCCATAACCATCCTCTCGCGCTGCCAAAGATTTGATTTGCGCCGCGTGGACGCTGATTTGCTGATCGAACATTTCCGTACCATTGTTGCGAAGGAAAACGCTGAAGCCGACCAAGCTGCACTTGCCGAAATTGCCCGCGCCTCTGAAGGCTCCGTGCGTGACGGCCTGTCACTGCTCGATCAGGCCATTGCTTATGGCAGCGGTAAAGTCAGCGGCGAAAATGTCAGAAACATGCTCGGCATGGTCGACCGGGCCCGGGTCATCGACTTATTCAAACTGGTGATGACAGGAAAGGCTGGACCGGCGCTCATTGAGCTTAAAGCCCAATATGAAGGCGGTGCGGATCCTGCCCTGATCATTTCTGATCTTGCCTCTCTGGTTCACTGGATCACCCGGCTCAAGCTGATAAAAGATGCAGCACTTGACGCCACCATGTCGCCGGCCGAGGTAACTCAGGGAACCGAGCTTGCTGAAAATCTGAGCATGTCGGTGCTGTCACGCGCCTGGCAGATGTTGCTCAAGGGAATTCATGAAGTTAACACCGCCCCCAATGCGCTCGCCGCAGCAGACATGGTGCTGGTGCGCATTGCCTATGCTTCAGACCTGCCAACGCCGGAAGAAATAATCAAAAAGCTGAAAGATGACAGTCCTGGCCCGCAGACTGAAAAACAAATCTCTCCACCACCTGCCGCAACCCCGGTTGTAACCGCAGAACAGAAATCTCCGGTAAAACCTGAAGGTGAAAAAATACCGGAAACAGGGGCTGTTGCGGTGCCGTTACCAACGCAAACGGCATCTGAGGCTACCGCCATCATGCCGCCTGTTCCTGTTTTGGAAAGTTTTCAAGATGTTGTGGCCTTGGCCGCAAAAAAGCGTGATATCAGGTTAAAAACTGCCTTGGAGCGGTCGGTGCGGCTGGTTAACTTTGCGCCCGGAGCAATTGACATCCAGCTAACCGAAAGTGCGCCGCGCGATCTGGCCAACTAACTGGGACGCAAATTAAACCAATGGACTAAACAACGTTGGGTTGTTGCGGTAACGAAAGAACAAGGGCAGCAAACTATTGCTGAACGCACAAGCGCTGAGGGCGAAGAAAGAATGCGTAATGCCCAACAGGCTGCTTTGGTACAGGCGGCGCTCGAACAATTTCCCGGCGCCCGCATCGTGGCGGTGAAGGATGTATTTGACGTCGCGGCCGAAATAACTTCCAGTGATGATCCGGAGATTGAACCGGGCTACGATCAATAGAACGAAAATTGATGAAACCAGGAGTAAAACGAGGATGAAAGACCTCACGGGATTAATGAAACAGGCCCAGGAAATGCAGGCCCGTATGGGCAGTATGCAGGCCGAACTGGATGATCTTGAAATTATCGGCACATCGGGCGGAGGCCTGGTCACCGTTACACTTAGCGGTAAGGGAAATTTAAAGGCCTTAGTTATCGATGACAGCTTGATAAAACCAGGAGATAAGGAAATTCTCGAGGATTTGATCATTGCGGCGCATGCTGATGCCAAGGCGAAAACCGAAAAAGCCGCTGCAGATAAGATGAAAGAGGTTATGGGCGACATCCCCTTGCCACCGGGCTTTAATCTTGGGTTTTAATCGGACCGAAGCCATCCAGATCAACCACCAAAACGACCAGGCGAGACGATGAACAAGCGTGTTACCGGGCCTGAAATTGAACGCTTGATCCAGCTTCTGGCCAAATTACCGGGTCTTGGCCCGCGCTCGGCCCGCCGCGCGGCCTTGCACCTGATCAAGAAAAAAGAACAGCTCCTGACCCCTCTTCAGGCCGCCATTGCCGACACGCTTGAAAAAGTGGGTGTGTGCACAACTTGCGGCAACATTGACAGTACCGATCCCTGCACCATCTGTGGCGATCCGCGCCGCGACCAATCTATCCTCTGTGTGGTCGAAGAGGTCGGAGATTTGTGGGCTCTTGAACGTGCCTCGGCCTACAGCGGCCAATATCATGTTTTGGGTGGAACCTTATCGGCCATTGATGGCATTGGTCCCGATGATCTGAATTTACCTCAACTGATCAAACGTGCAAGTGAAGAAAATATCACTGAAGTGCTGCTGGCAATGAATGCGACCGTGGATGGGCAGACGACGGCTCATTTTATCACTGATAAGCTTGATACCATGGATGTAAAAGTATCCAGACTGGCCCATGGTGTTCCGGTAGGCGGCGAACTTGATTACCTTGACGAAGGCACCCTGGCCGCGGCGATCAAGGCCAGACGGCCGTTTTAAATTTATTTACTAACCTGTCACGCTTTTGGGTTTGGCAGGAAGTTGATCGTCTGAAATCTCAACCGGTTTGACGATCGGGACGGGTTGAGCTTCAGCTTCTGCCGTTTCTGGTAAATCGAGTTGCTCAATGCGCTGCCCACGTTTTGAAACTTTATCAGATGAAATTAAAATCTGTTCGATATCCTGGGTCGCTTGACCAAAATGACGGTCAAGCTTTTGTACCCGGTCATGCAAGCGGCCGACATCTTCCATCATGCGCGTAACTTCGGTTTGGATAAGTGCCGCCTGCTCGCGCATCTTGGCATCTTTCAAAATCGCCTGCATGGTTGAAATGGCCAACATCATCATATTGGGCGACACAATAACGATGCGCGCCCGATAGGCCTTTTGGATCAGATCAGCGAAATTTTCGTGAAGATCAGCGTAGATCGATTCCGAGGGAACAAACATCATCGCCGTATCCTGGGTCTCACCGGGAATGAAATATTTTTCCGAAATATCCTTGATGTGTAAACTCACATCGCCGCGCACGCGGGCAATGGCTTCCTTGGTGCTTTGGGATGTGTCAGCCGATTTAAACAGCTCGAAGGATTCCAACGGAAATTTTGCATCAATCACAATATCGGCGGATGAGTTCGGCAGGTGAATCAAACAATCCGGCCGCCTGTTATTACTTAATGTCGCTTGAAACGTATAGGCATCTTTTGGCAAGCCGTCTTCTATGATCGCTTCCATGCGCCCCTGGCCAAATGCCCCGCGCTGTTGTTTGTTGCTCAAGATATCCTGCAAACTGACAACCTGGCTTGAAAGCTCGGTGATATTCTTCTGAGCGCGGTCAATAACCGCCAGCCGCTCGTTGAGTTGACCGAGGTTTTGGGTAGTTGATTTTGCGTTGGCTTCCAGGCTTTGTCCTAACCTGTGGCCGACCTGGTCGAGCCGTTCATTGAGGTTACGATTGATGTTTGAATATCCCGCAGTGGAACTATCAGCCAAAGATTGCATACGACCGGTCATTTCGGCTTGAATGCGCATCATATCATTTAGCTGCTGATTAACCGCTGCTGCCCGTTGCCGGGCAGCTTTCATCGCTGATAACATCAATACGAAGAAGACAACTAATACGAGCAGACCAACAGCCAAGCTGACGTCGAGAAGTGTGACCACATAATCGCCGATGCGGCCCACAGGCATGAACAAATCTATGGACATGGTTTTATTCTATCTGATTCGATAATTCTTATCACAAAACGTCCATGCACAAGTTGACCTTTCGGTTAAGCTCGCCTATTTCACCATAATGACAGTTTTACCAATTCTCATATTGCCGGATGCTAAGCTCAGATTAAAGTCACAAGCCGTCAAGGTTGTGGATGATAAAACCCGGGCTCTGCTGGATACTATGCGCGAGACAATGTATGACGCGCCGGGCATCGGCCTGGCCGCGGTTCAAATAGGTGTGTTGCAACGCCTGGTGGTGATTGATGTATCACGCGATGAGGATGCGCGCCAGCCGCTCCACTTTATCAATCCGAAAATCGTATGGCAGTCAGAAGAACTGTCAAAATATGAAGAAGGGTGTTTATCGATCCCCGAAACCTATGAAGAGGTCGAACGACCGGCTCAATGCCGCGTTAAATTTCTTGATTATGATGGCAAAGATCAGGAAATAGAATGCGATGGTCTCCTGGCCACCTGTATTCAACACGAGATTGATCACTTAAACGGCGTTTTGTTTCTGGATCACCTGTCACGTTTGAAAAGAGATCGGATCACCAAGAAATTCATCAAGGCAAAACGCCAGGAGAGCGTTTCTTAGCAATTTCAGCTTAATGGCGTGTCGCGCAAAAGCGGGAACCGGTTTTGGCAGAAAGACACGCTCAAAAATAAAGAGTTAAAGTGTGTCAAATGAATCCGAAAAGATGAGACACGCTTTAGTCATGACCAATCAAAAGGAGCTGAAAAGCCGCGCATGACCGCCCTAAAGATTGTCTTCATGGCTACGCCAGATTTTTCAGTCCCGGCCTTGGCACACCTGCTCGAGGCTGGCCACGAAGTGGTTGCAGTCTATTGCCAGCCGCCGCGCAAAGCCGGTCGCGGCATGACTGAACGCCTATCCCCTGTACACCAGTTTGCCAAAGATAATGGCCTCAACGTTTTGACGCCGGTAGATTTCAAACACCCCTCGGCCGTACAGATTTTTGTTGATCACAAGGCAGATGTAGCCGTTGTTGTTGCCTACGGCCTAATCTTGCCGGCGGCCATTCTGGCGGCGCCCAAATTTGGCTGTTTGAATATTCACGCTTCACTTCTGCCGCGCTGGCGCGGTGCTGCCCCTATTCAACGGGCGATTATGGCCGGGGATGCCACAACTGGTGTCACCATAATGCAGATGGACGCTGGTTTGGATACCGGCCCCATGTTGATGAGCGAAACTGTCAAAATTACGCCGCTCACCACCGCTGGTTCTCTGCATGACGAACTGGCAAAAGTAGGTGCCTGTCTCATTGTTCAGGCCCTTGAGGGCCTGGTCAGTGGTGTATTGACCGCTGAGCCGCAACCTGAGGCGGGCAAGACCTATGCAGAAAAAATATCAAAGTCTGAAGGCCGCATAAATTGGCATCGCACAGCAGACGAAATTGACCGCCAGATACGGGGGCTAACGCCATGGCCGGGTGCCTGGCTTGAAGCTCAACAAGCGGATAAAAAATTTCGCCTCAAGGTGAAAAAAGCAAGTGTGGCCGGCGGAAAAGGCAGGCCGGGGGAAGTCCTGGATAATCGATTTCTTATCGCCTGTGCGCACGGAGCCATCCGTATCGAAGAGGTCCAGCGCGAGGGCAAACCACCCACCGGAGCTTTGGATTTTTTACGCGGGTTTGCCATTGCTCCAGGAACGATACTGAACTAGAGGAATTAGCCCGTGCGGCGATTTTGTATTGTTGTTGAATATGATGGTACACCGTTTGTTGGCTGGCAGCGCCAGGACAACGGGCCTTCTGTCCAGGCAGCACTGGAAACTGCCGTTCATCGCTTGACCGGCGAGGAGGTTGTTGTTTTTGGCGCGGGGAGAACCGACGCTGGAGTTCATGCCCGCGAGCAGGTGGCACATTTCGATTTATCTAGCGACTGGCGCGAGGATAAAATTCGCGATGGGCTAAATTTTCATCTCAAACCAAACCCTGTCGCAGTTATATCGGGTAAAAATGTTGATGCGGACTTCCATGCCCGCTTTGATGCTGTGCAACGACATTACCATTACCGCATCATCAACCGCCGCAGCCCGCTGACGCTTGACCGCGGACGGGCGTGGCGGGTGCAAAAGCCGCTTGATCATTCTTTGATGAATGAAGCAGCGCAATGTCTTATTGGTCGGCATGATTTCACCACCTTCAGATCAGTTCACTGCCAGGCAAAATCGCCGCTCAAGTCGCTCAATCAGCTTTCTGTGGTTCGGCAGGGCGAACGGGTGGAAATTAACATCAGCGCGCGCTCGTTTTTACACAATCAGGTGCGTTCCATCGCCGGCAGTCTCAAGTTGGTCGGAGAAGGCAAATGGGACCCTGGTCAGATTGAGAAAATACTGGTGGCGAAGGATCGCACCGCCTGCGGGCCGGTTGCTCCGGCACAGGGCCTTTATTTAGTGCGTGTTGATTATGATAACGAAGAAATTCAATAACCGGTAATTCGTCCAAAACCGATTTGCAACAGCAGGCTCAACGCCAGATCTATTACAACAATCAGCGCTGCGGTCATGGAGGTGGTTTCAAGCACGCACCGCGCTACATACCAGCGATAGTAAATGATAAAAAGCACGATAATGAGGTTAAACATGGCCGCGGTCTGCCACGGAATAAGGCCTAAAAGCAAAAGTAGCGCCAGCGGAGCCGAGGCGGCCACGACAAATAATGAGCTCCAGTTGTAAACTGCGATAAAGGGAATATATTTTGGCCAAAGCGCCACCAGCCTGGTGACAAAAATCATGGCGATGGCAAAACCAAACCAGTCCAGAACCAGCAAAAACAACCTTGCCACTAAGAACCCGGCACTGGCGGTCAGAGCGGGTTCATGCGGGTTCATAGCCTGCGCCATGTTAACCTCTTGGATCGCATACAGAAGATAAAACGGTGCAATCGGGAGGATTATCAAAAAAGAGCGCCAGAAGCCGTCGAGATCAGTATCAAAATATTTCAGCCCGCGTATATCGCGCTTGGCCAGCAAAAAACTCCCGGTCAAGGCGTTTTGAATATCCTTTAGGCTCAACATAAATAAGGCTCCGTTTGACCTATTGTTGGTGCTGAATGCTGTCTTTGAAATATTGATCAAGCATGGTCTGATAAATCCGTGCCAGTATTTCCAGGTTTTCTATGTTGGCTCTTTCGTCGATGCCATGAATGTTTTCCGCAATCGCACCAAACTCCAATACGGGGCAATAGTGCGTAATAAATCGGGCATCCGACGTACCGCCGCTGGTTGAAAGTTCCGGCTCGCGGCCGGTAATGGCGCTAATAGCTGCAGAAACTGCGTCAACAAACGCATCAGGTTTGGTTAGAAAACTATCGCCCGATTGACTAAAGGAAAGCTGAACATTTTCCTTCAAAGAGCCCGCTGTTTCTTGGCAGATTGTTGAGATATGTTTGGCGAGAGTTTCACCGCTATGCATATCATTGTAACGAATGTTAAATTGAGCCTCTGTCCTGGAAGGTATAACGTTGGTTGCAGGATTATCGGTATCAATTGAAGTAATTTCGAGATTGCTCGGTTGAAAGTGCTGATTGCCACGATCAAGTTGTTCCGATGTCAAGCGGTCAAGAATACGGACCATTAAGGCAATTGGATTTTGCGCCCGCTGCGGATAGGCGACATGACCCTGGACGCCGTTTACAACCAGATGGCCGTTAATACTGCCGCGCCGCCCGATTTTGATCGTATCACCCAGGGTATCTACACTAGTTGGCTCACCGACGATGCAGTGATCAGGTGTGTGACCGTTTTCTGCCATCCATTGCAGAACTTTTTTCGTACCATTGATTGCCGGTCCTTCTTCATCGCCTGTGATCAGCAGGCTGATGGAGCCCGCAAAGTTATCCTCGTGGGTGCCGATAAAACGTCTGAAAGCGGCAACAAAACAGGCAATGCCACCCTTCATATCTGAGGCGCCGCGGCCATAAAGATGACCGTCGTCAATCGCCGCGCCGAAGGGGGGGTGCCTCCAGTCCTCCGGATTTCCGGGAGGAACGACATCGGTATGACCGGCAAAACAGAGATGGGGCGTTCCGGTGCCAAATCGGGCAAATAGATTATCGACATCAGGCGTATCGGTATCCATGAAGGCCAGACGCGAACAATTAAACCCCATGGTTTCCAAAACCTGTTGCAAACCATCAAGTGCGCCGCCTTCTTGCGGCGTTATGCTGGGACATTTGACCAGCATACTAAGAAGAGCGACGGGATCATACGGATCTGGGGTCATGGCTAGTCGCGCAAGAGGTCGTTGATTGACGTCTTTGAGCGCGTTTGCTCATCAACAATCTTCACGATGACAGCGCAATAAAGCGAAGGACCAGGAGTTCCATCCGGCAGAGGTTTGCCCGGCAGGTTGCCAGGGACGACAACTGAATATGGCGGAATATGTCCTATGTGAACTTCTCCGGTTTCGCGATCAACAATCTTGGTGGAGGCGCTGATAAACACGCCCATCGACAATACGCAGCCTTCGCCGACCCGGACACCTTCTACCACCTCGGAGCGCGCGCCAATAAAACAATTATCTTCGATAATAACCGGATCGGCCTGAAGCGGTTCTAAAACACCGCCAATTCCAACACCGCCGGAAAGGTGGCAGTTCTTGCCGATTTGCGCGCACGAACCCACGGTCACCCAGGTATCAACCATGGTGCCGCTGTCAACATAGGCTCCCAGGTTTACAAAACTCGGCATCAAGACCACGCTTGGAGCGATATATGCAGAGCGGCGCACAACGGCATTTGGCACGGCGCGGAAGCCGGCGGCAGAGAAATTTTCAGCGGTCCAGCCGTCAAATTTTGACGGCACTTTGTCCCACCAGGAAGAACCGCCGGGGCCGCCTGAGATGGGGGCCATATCATTGAGGCGAAAAGACAACAGCACAGCCTTTTTCAGCCATTGATTAACCTGCCATTTTCCATCAATTTTTTCTGCAACCCGGGCCTTACCGTTATCAAGCAAACCAAGAGCGTGTTCAATTGCATCACGTATCTCACCACCAGTAGTAGTATCGATTGTATCGCGGGTCTCAAACGCCCGGTCAATTGTTGCCTGAAGGTCTGCATTACTCATAAAATTCTCCTGAAATACGGCGTAATTCATGCTGCTGATAAAATGCCGGTCGACGTCGCCGCACGCAGATTACTCCCCCGGAATGGCATGTCAACCATTCCTCGGCAGTTGCTGTAAAATCACATTCAAAAACCCGGCTAAATGATCGGTGACATGATGTACATGCTTGGCTTCGGCATCAACACCGTCAAAGATATTCGCCCTTTCATTTTTGAGTTGTAAGGGTGAACGCACCAATACCGTTGCCATGCCGAGATCATGAGGAACCTCCAGATTGCGCGCAAGGTCTTCAAACATTGAGGCCTCTCTTGGATCTATATTGGTCCTTGTTAAAAATCTCTCATAGGTAGATCTGACAGGTTTGGGGACAAAATCTGCCGCGATGATATCAAAAATATCCTCGAAGTGATGTAAAACTCCCAGTTTTCCGGCAACATTTTCTGCATGTTTGCACGAACCGTTGGTCAAGATCAATTTGCGGCCGGGCAACCTTTCAAGGGCATCGCTCAGCGCGATGTCCTGCGATATGGCGGCAAGATCGATGTCGTGAACATAATCCAAAAACAGGTGGGGATCGAGATTATGGCAGGTCATAAGCCCACTCAGCGTTGTGCCATATTCACGGTAATATTTTTTCTGGATTTTCCGCGCCTTGCCCCTATCAACCCCTAAAAACTCGGCCACGAAGGACCCCATTCGATAATCGACCTGAGCGAAAAGATCACATTGGGCCGGATAGAGAGTGTTGTCCAAATCAAAAATCCAGATTTGTCTGTTTTTAAAATTAGCCGACACCCGGTTTGTCTCATGGGCTCGATTGGTCCGGTGATTGGTCATGTATGCAAGATGGCGAATGATGGGACATCAATCAAGCCTGCTCTGTTTGAAGATGAACATTAAAATGATGCCGGGGAGAGCAATTAATCGGAATTCCAAAAGTCATACAGCTTTTGCCTAAGATATTCGCAACAGGGGCTGGTTTCTCGTTATTGTATATAAAATACAAAAATTAATTAAAAAGAGAGTAAGAACCGATTAACAAGGTTCCTGTATGGTGTGATCTGGTGACATTTCGATAGTAGTCCACAGTAGTATGAGTAAATCCATATCAGTGCAAAACTCTATCACACCTAATCTTGGTGATGATGCAAACCTTGGATTTACGGGGGCAACTCTGGTGTCCGCCCTTCCTTGTCCGGCAGTGATCGTATGGCCGGATGGACGCATAATTTCAGCCAATGAAAACGCGAAAGACCTGGTTGTTATGGGCGGCGGCGAAGCAGGGCCGTCTTTACGCTCGGATCTACTTCCCCAGGTTCGCAAGATAGCTGAAAACGGGTCGGCGGAAAACTGGGTCATCAGAACTAAAAAGCTAGGTTTACCCGGGGTGGTGACCATGAGCTATTCGCTCACCGGCGTTTCCATTCCGCTGCCCGGTAAAGCAGCTCCGGTGGTTCTTATTTTTGGCGCTGATAACGGGCTTGAGCAAAACCTCAAGCGGGCGCTGATCGCAAGCAGAGCTTTTTATCAGGATCTTGCCAATTGCTCGAGCGACTTTGCCTGGTCAACCGATCACCGCGGGATTTTCACATTTATAAATCAAAGGGGTGTTGCCGGGTATCGCGCCGATGCGATGCACGGCGGAGTTGCGGCAAAATTAGTGTCACCCCGCACCACGCCTCAACAGGCGGAATCAGTTTTTAAGACCCGCTCACCGGTTTCGGAGGTGGAAATTTGGCTCAAAGGAGCCGATGGTGACCATCACTGTTTTATGATGTCAGCTGTTCCGGTCTTTGATGACGATGGAGAATGGACCGGCGCCCGGGGCATTGGACGCAATGTCACGGAAGTGCGCGCCCGCGAAGCAGAACTTCTGCGTGCGCGACGTTCGGAAAAGCTGATAAATACGGTTCTGCGGGTCATGCGCAGTGAGGTCGACCCTCAACAAATGCTGGCCACCGCCGCTGCAGCGGTAATTGATGTTGTCGGTATGTCTTCATGTTGGATTTTCCAACGCAAATTTGGTGAGCTTTTTAAGGGCCAATCAGCCAGTATATTAAATATTGTTCCGCGCGCCTCTCTTGACATGAAAAATGCGCCTGATTCAGATGTGATGCGGGCAATGGTCGAAAGCAGTCTGCAAAGTAATGATGCGACAGTCTCAGTTTTGAAAAAGAATGGCTGGTCGTTTTTGATCGCCAAAACGAGATATGGCGGACAACTTAACGGGGCACTTTGTTTTGTGCGCAAAATTGACGACGAAGAGGAAACAAATCACCAAAAACCGGACTGGGATCCGTTTGATCATTCATTGATCAAGAGTGTGGCCGACCAGCTATCTGTCGCTATTGCTCAATCCGAACACCAGGAAAACCTGAAGATATTGTCGCAAACAGATGGACTGACTGGTCTGTTGAACCGCCGGGCGTTTATTCCCGAAGCCAATCGCAGGTTAGCCCACCACGCCCGTAAGAACCGCAAGGCGGCCTTCCTGTTTATTGATCTCGATAATTTTAAGAACATAAACGATACCGACGGCCATGCACGGGGCGATGAAATACTTTGCGCGGTTGCTGAACTGATTAAAAAAAGTTCACGTGAAAGCGATTTAGCCGCCCGATTTGGCGGCGATGAATTCGTCATCTGGTTGGAAGAAGTTGATGATGCAATTGCGACATTGAAGGCCAACGACCTTATCGTCGGCTGTCAGGACATAATCGGCGTCATCAAGGATGCGCCGGGGCATCATTCAAACACTCCTCATTCAGGCGAGATGAGTTTTGAAAATCTCGGAATGTCTATTGGCATTGCAATTTACGAACCAGGCACCGGAGAATCGATGGACAATCTCATATGCCGCGCCGATCAGGCACTTTATGAGGCAAAAAAAGACGGCAAGGGTGGTTATCGCATCGCCAAGGCTGCCTCGCCGGATGGTACGGCACAGGATGAATCCAGCCAAAAAGATCAGCGGGGATCAGCGGTTTGAACGATATTACCGAAAATAATGATGATAAAAAAACCGGCATGGAAAAGCGGTCTTACGACCACGACCGAAAGATTCTGGAGAGCGGAGATCTGGAAGGGATAAAGAAGCTCGCCTCAGACGAAAACAGCTATCCGGAAATGCTCTTTTACCTGAGTTCCGAGGGTGAAGCCGACGTTCGCCGCGATGTTGCTGCCAACCCATCCACGCCGTTGCAGGCTGACAAAATTCTATCGCATGACGAGGAACCGGAGGTTCGATCCGCAGTTGGTGTCAAACTGGCGCGCTACATGCCAAACTTGGCCGACGTATCGGACCCGAAACTAACCGAAATTGAAGCAATTCTCGAACACCTGGTGAATGACGAGGAAGTCCGGGTCCGCCGTGTAATCGCTGAAGAAGTAAAAGCACTAGACAATATTCCGCTGCAAATTATTCAGAAATTGGCCCGGGATATTGACGACCTTGTCTGCGCGCCGGTTCTCAAACATTCGCCGTTACTGGATGACGAAGAGCTAATCTCGATTATTGAAGAATTTGCGACTCCCGCTGGCCTTAAGGCCATTGCAGAACGTGAGCAAGTCTCCGAACGCCTGGCAGATTGCATTGCCGAGACCGCCGATATTGAGGCCATATCTGAGTTGCTTATAAATCCCAACGCGCAAATAAGAGAACATACGCTTGATTTGTTGATCGATGGTGCCAAGGACATTTCTGATTGGCACGAACCTTTGGTTAAACGGCCCATTTTACCATCTGGTGCCATAAGCAAAATTGCTGATTTTGTCGCTGTCTCAATGATAAAGCAGTTATTGAAACGTCATGATGTTGACGAAGATCTGCAGGCGGATCTCGAAACCCGTGTGCGCGCGAGATTGGCCGATGGTGAGGCCGACAGCGAAGAAATTACTATGGAACCACTCGAGGAACTGGAGCTTAGATTACGGGAACAGTTTTCCAGTGGAGATCTGACCGAAAGTTATATTAGCAAAGCGGCGGAAAAAGGTGATCGTGATGCCGTCATCATTGCCCTTGCAATTCTGGCAGGTGTTCAAATCAAAGTATCACGACGCATCTTCGCTTCGTTGAGTGCTAAAGCCATAATGTCATTGGCTTGGAAAGCATGTTTAAGCGCAAAACTGGGCACGAGGATCCAGGGCACTGTGGGCCGTATCCCGGCTGAAGACTGGGTTCTGCCCAATGAAATAGAAGTCTACCCCTTCACCGAGGACGAGATGAATTGGCAGTTGGCCCTGTTTGTGGAGCAAGATGAGCAGGCTGCACACGAGGAATTGCCTCTTTTAGAAGAGGGAAATCTTACCGGTA
>JAJFHR010000135.1 GCA_021775515.1 Hyphomicrobiales bacterium
ATGCCACCCACCCGGAAGAGACCCGGGTTGTTGTGGTTCGCGGAAAACGCGTTGAGGAATTTGATTTTGAGTCCGCTGCCAGAAAGCAGCTAAAAGGAAATATCTATCTTGCTAAAGTGACTCGGGTTGAGCCGTCACTGCAGGCAGCGTTTGTTGATTATGGCGGCAACAGGCACGGCTTTTTAGCCTTCAACGAAATTCATCCAGATTATTATCAAATTCCGGTTTCAGACCGTCAGGCTCTGCTTGAGCAAGATGCTGAAGATCAGATTGCTGATCTCGCTGACGAAAACGGAAATAATACAGAAAACAGGGAAAGTTCCGAAGAAAACATCCAAGAACAAACTTCAGAAACTACTGATGTTGATGATGACGGGGACACTGGGGAGGGCGCATCCAAGAGCGATGGCGCGGAAAGCAATTCAGAGGAAGAAGACACCAGCAGCGACGACGACAATGACGGCGATGAGGAAGATGACGACAGCGTTGAGACTGTTGGGACTGAAGATGCACTCGAAGAAGTACCGCAACGCAAAACCCGGCGAGCGCGATCTTATAAAATTCAGGAAGTTATTAAGCGCCGGCAGGTCATTCTAATTCAGATTGTTAAAGAAGAGCGGGGCAACAAGGGTGCTGCGCTGACAACCTATCTGTCACTTGCAGGGCGTTATTGCGTTCTCATGCCCAATACGGCACGCGGCGGCGGCATTTCCCGCAAAATCACCAATCTGTCCGACCGAAAACGGCTGAAGGAAATCGCCACCAACCTTGATGTCACAGAAGGAATGGGCCTGATCATCCGTACAGCGGGGGCCAATCGGACCAAAGCGGAGATCAAGCGCGACTATGAGTATCTTTTGCGCCTGTGGGAAAATGTGCGCGACCTCACATTGGAATCAACCGCTCCCTCTCTTGTTTATGAGGAAGGAAGCCTGATTAAACGTTCGATCAGGGATCTTTACTCCAAAGACGTCGACAGCATCACCGTTGACGGCGAAAACGGCTACCGTGAAGCCAAGGAATTTATGCGCATGCTGATGCCGAGCCATGCCAAAAACGTCAAGGCTTACAAGGGTGCCGATACACTGTTTATGAATCAGCAAATCGACGATCAACTCGACAACATGCTGAATTCACAAGTTACGCTCAAATCCGGCGGCTACCTAGTCATCAACCAGACCGAGGCGTTGGTTGCTGTTGATGTAAATTCCGGTCGGTCGACGCGGGAGCGCAGCATCGAAAATACTGCCCTTGCCACTAATCTTGAAGCTGCCGAAGAGGTTGCGCGGCAATTGCGTCTGCGCGACCTTGCTGGTCTCATTGTGATTGACTTCATTGACATGGAGGAAAACCGCAATAACCGGGCGGTTGAACGCAAATTGAAAGAATGCCTGCGCGGCGATCGGGCCCGCATACAGATCGGACGCATCAGCCATTTCGGCCTGCTGGAAATGTCTCGGCAACGGTTACGTTCCGGCGTCCTCGAAGGCTCAACGCAAATGTGTCTTGTCTGCCAGGGGCAGGGATTTGTCAGGTCTGTTGAAAGTGCGGCCTTGCATGTGTTGCGCGGTATTGAAGAATATATTCTCAACGGGCACAAACAGGACCTTATTGTTGCAGCGTCAAGCGACGTAACAATTTATATCCTCAATCAAAAGCGTGACCACCTCCTGTCAATTGAGGCCAGCCACGGGGTTTCTATCTTTATGGAAACCGACGAACATCTCTTGGGTGACAATTACAGCATTCGTCACAGCGCCGATGGGACCATTGTAAAATCACATCAAAATGTTGCCGTTCAACCAGGAGCCGCAACCGCTGAGGAAGGTTCCAGGGAAGAACAACCGCGCAAACGCCGACGGCGCAGACGCGGCAAACGGGATACAGGTGAAGGCAGCAATGAAGCCATAGCTCAAGACGGCCAGCCTGCGACATCAACTGCGGAAGAAGATCAGGCACCGTCCTCCTCCGCTGCTGAAAGCCAGGATGAGGAGGCTGGTGATGCTGACGGCACCGAGCGTCCGAAAAGCCGGAGACGCCGGGGCCGCCGGGGTGGCAGAAAACGCCGCGAGCGCATGGAAAATGGCGATGCGCAGGCAGTTGAAGAAAGTGCCGGTGCGGAAGTTGGCGCGGAAGGCGACACGACAGTTCCGCAAGATCAGGCGTCAACTCAGCCAGAGCCCGATAGTGGCCCGGTGACTGAAAGCCCAGTTGAGGCCGTTGCCGGAGAGATTGAAGAAAAGCCAAAACGCACCCGTGGTAAAGCGGTTGCAAAAGAGGGCAAACCAAGGCGTAGCCGGCGCAAAAAGGTTGATGCGAAGACTGAAACCTCCAGCTCGCCAACTCAGGCGCCTGGCGAAGAAACCGCGAAGGTGGAGCCGGAAACCTCTAAAGCATCTGACGATCAGGAAGTAGCAAAACCCAAAAAGCCACGCCGGCGGCCGCGCAGCAAAAAGCCAGTCGATAGGCAAGAAAGTACAGCGACGCCAATTAACGTTGAGGAAAAGACTTGGGTATTTACAGGCGAGGCTGCTGCGGAAAAAACTCCTGAACCGGCACCTGCCACCAAGGAAAATGTAACCAAGGAGCCACCAGCCAAACCCAAACGAGGTTGGTGGCAACGGCGAACTTCGGCGGCGGATTAAAGCGTTCGAAAAACTGCATTTAAAGCGTGTCTCCTTTTTTCGGATTCATTTGACACGCTTTAACCCTTTGTTTTTGCGCGGGTCTTTATCGCAAAACCGGTGCCCACTTTTGCGAGACACGCTTTAACCCTTTGTTTTTACGCGGGTCTTTATCGCAAAACCGCTGCCCACTTTTGCGCGACACGCTTTAGGATTTGATTTGCTCATTAGAGCCTTATCTGTTCAACCAGCCGCCCAAACGTTGGACGGCTTGTTCGACGCTGCTTGACGTCCCGGCAAAAGATAGGCGGACATAATGGCTGCCCCGGGCGTGATCAAAATCAGCGCCGGGGGTCACTGAAACACCTATCTCCTTGAGCATACGCTGGGCAAAATCATAGCTGTCGTTGGTAAATTTGCGGACATCGGCATAGAGATAAAAGGCGCCATCAACCGGCAAAAACTCATCCAGTCCGATTTTAGGCAGTTGCGTCAGCAAGATTTCGCGGTTGGTTGCATAAACTGCCTTGCGCTGCTCCAGTTCGTCAGTGGCTTCAAATGCGGCGGCGCCGGCAATTTGCGATAGGGTCGGAGCGGAGATAAACAGGCTTTGTGCGAGGCGCTCCAGCGGGCGAACGAGACGTTCCGGCACCACCATCCAGCCGATCCGCCAGCCGGTCATACAGAAATATTTGGAAAAGCTGTTTATGACGATGGCCTCATCGGTAAATTGAAGCGCGGTTGTCGCGGGCATTTCATAGTTGAGGCCATGATAGATTTCATCTGAGATGAACCACAGGCCCAAGTCCTGGCATTTTTCTACCAATGCCTTTAATGCCTCCGGCTTGATCATGGTGCCGGAGGGATTGTTCGGGCTGGCCTGCAACAGACCGTGCAAAGGCCCCTGCTCAGCCAGTTTGTCAAGATCGCCGGGCTGGGGAACCCAGCGACTGGCGGCGGTAGTTTCAATCGGCGGTGTTTGAACGCCCAGCGCATTTAAAATATTGCGATAGGCCGGATATCCCGGTGTCGGCAAGGCTACCTTGTTGCCGACTTCAAAGGCCACAAGAAAAGCCAGGACAAAGCTGCCGGAAGATCCGGTTGTAACCACAACACGTTCGGGGGCTATGGTGACGTCATATTTTAATTTGTAGTAGGCCGCAATTTTTTCCCGAAGAAAAGGCATACCAAGCGATTCAGTGTAACCGAGTTTTTGGCTATCAAGTGCAGCTTTCGCCGCTTCAATGACTGTTGAGGGTGCCCCGGTACCCGGTTGCCCTGCTTCCATATGCACAATGTCGTCACCCGCGGCTTCAAGCTCGTTGGCAATGCGCAGCATATCCATCACTAAAAAGGCGTCGACACCGCTGCGGGTTGAAACACTGGGTTGGCACGTCATTTAGGCTACTCCGTATTATTTGGTAATCGTTTTTGAGAACAACTCGATATCGTGAGACTCACAGATTGAGATTAAACCAGTTTAGCAATAACCTGCAGTGGCGAATCGTTCCACCCTTGCCGCACTTACGCCCTATTTTCAGCCCCTATTTGACCCGGACTGTTGACACCGCTACCTTGTCGCCCAATTTAGTGTTTAGACGCAACCTTGGTGTTTAGAGTAATTTTCACAGATGACCATGTTCAGATACATCGCACAGAAATTTTTACCACCCGCTGGGACCGGGTTTGCTTTGATGGTTGGATTGTGGCTGGGAATAAGCTCACCTACGCTGGCCGCCCCACTGCCCGTTATCCGCGATGCGGAAATTGAAAATCTGCTGCGTGATTATCTCGATCCCATTTTTAAAGCAGCCCAACTTAAATCTTCAGCCGTTAGCGTTATTCTGATTAATGATGGGTCAATCAATGCATTTGTGACGAGTGGACAGCGCATATTTGTGCATACGGGGATGTTGCTCACGACCAAAACCCCCAATGAGCTGGTTGGCGTATTGGCGCATGAAACCGCTCATATCGCCGGGGGTCATCTGGCTCGTCTGCGCCGCCAGTTGGACAAGGCCTCCACAGCGTCCATCATCGGCGGCCTGCTGGGTGCCGCTGCAGCGATCGGCAGCAGTGCTGCTGGCGGTAATAATTCCGCCCAAGCCGGGGTGGGTGTTGTATTAGGCGCCCAATCTATCGGCAAACGCTCGCTTTTGCAGTATCAGCGGG
>JAJFHR010000136.1 GCA_021775515.1 Hyphomicrobiales bacterium
GCATCTTGGAAGTAGAAAACCTGACCATTGATATCCCGGTTTCGTCGGGAATGCTGCATGCGGTTCAGGGGCTCAGTTTCCATCTCGATCATGGCGAAACTCTATGCATTGTCGGCGAATCAGGTTGCGGCAAATCTCTGACCTCCCTGGCACTGATGGATTTATTGCCGGCTAAAGCGATTAAAACCGCTGACAAGCTGAGCCTTGGCGGCACGGATTTAATGTCTTTGAACCAGCGGCAAATGTCCGATATTCGCGGCAACACCATGAGCATGATTTTTCAAGAGCCGATGACCTCCTTAAACCCGGCCTATACCATAGGTAATCAGCTTCAGGAGATTTTGCTGCGCCACAAAAACGTCTCCCGGCTGGAAGCTCGCGAAAGAGCAATTTTTCTGCTGGAAAAAGTCGGGATTACATCTGCTGCCAGCCGGCTCAATCAATACCCTCATCAACTGTCCGGCGGCCTGCGCCAGCGCGTCATGATCGCTATAAGTTTAATGTGCGGGCCTGAGTTAATTATTGCCGATGAACCTACAACCGCCCTTGATGTTACGATACAGGCTCAAATTCTCCACCTCCTGGGAGATTTGCAGAATGAGTTCAAGACCAGCCTCATTCTCATCACCCACGATCTTGGCGTTGTTGCCAGAATTGCCGACAGGGTAGCCGTTATGTATGCCGGGCAGATTGTCGAAATTGGCACCGTTCATGATATTTTCAACGCACCCGCCCATCCTTATACCCAGGGCCTGCTTGCCTGCATCCCGGTTCCCGGCAAAACCAGACACGGTGCGCCTTTAGGTTCTATCCCTGGTATCGTTCCATCTCTTATCGGACCAATGGCTGGTTGCCATTTCGCCGAGCGCTGCGCTCATGCCCACAATGCCTGCGCCAAAAATTTAATCGACTTTCAACCTGCACAAAAAAAAGACCATGAATTTCGCTGTGTCCTGTCGATCTCCCAATCGGGCCAAAATTTCAAACGATCGGGGGCGGCATGAACAAAACAGTCGTTCAAGTTAGTGGTGTTACCCGGACCTTCATGGTCTCTCAAGGCTTTTTGCGCGGTAAAAAACCTTTGCATGCTGTTAACGGCATCGACCTTGCCATCAATCAGGGCGACGTTGTCGCTCTGGTCGGTGAATCCGGCTGCGGCAAAACCACACTGGCCAAAATGATCCTGGGTTTACTGCCGCCGACATCCGGCACGATAAAAATCGATGGTCAACCGATAGATCAGATGAAACGACTGGACATCGCCCGCAATCTTCAGCCAATTTTCCAAGACCCCTATTCTTCGTTAAACCCGCGTAAGTCCATCGGCAGCATTATTACTCTGCCGCTTAAAGTTCAAAAGGATTCCAATCCGGAAACCTGGCGTCAACGAGTTGAAGAAATGATGGAAATCGTCGGCCTGCCGGCCCGGCTCTACAACAATTACCCCAATCAGCTCTCTGGTGGTCAACGCCAGCGCATCGCCATCGCTCGCGCCCTCATCAACAACCCGCGAATTGTCATCTGCGATGAACCGACCTCGGCCCTCGACGTCTCGGTTCAGTCTCAAATTTTGAACCTGCTACAGGAGTTGCGCCAGAAACTTGGCCTCACCTATCTGATTATCAGCCACAATCTCGCCGTGGTCGAACATATCGCCACCAAAGTTGCGGTCATGTATCTCGGCCACATTGTCGAAGAAGCTGCGACCGAAACTCTGTTCGCCTCTCCCGGCCATCCTTATACCCAGGCATTGCTGCAATCCGTTCTGACACCGGATCCGGATTTAGGCATTCCAGACACCCACCTGGGTGCTGCCTACCCCAACCCGATTGATCCGCCTTCGGGCTGCACCTTTCATCCGCGATGCCAGTTTGCATTTGAGACCTGCCGCCATGACCTGCCGCAATTAAAACAGGCCAAAGACCGCAAAATTGCCTGCCACCTAAGTGACAACCCAAACCACAGGAACTCCCATAAGTGACAACACAATACCGGTTAAAAGAAAATTTCAGCACCTCGCAGACAATTGGTAAGTCGGTGTGCAGATCATCGGGTGGCATTGTTGCCGCGCAACATCGCCTGGCCGCTGAAGTCGGCGCCCAAGTGCTTGCTGAGGGCGGAAACGCGGTTGATGCCGCTATTGCCACTTCCTTTGCAATTGGTGTTGTTGAACCATGGATGAGCGGATTGGCCGGTGGTGGTGCGATGCTCATTCATGATAGCAAAAAAAACAAAACCCACGCCATCGACTATGGCATGCGTTCACCCGCTTCGCTCAATCCTGAAGATTTTCCCTTGAGTGGCGGTGTCACATCAGATCTGTTTCCCTGGGCTGAAGTCCAGAACCAGAAAAATGTTCACGGGCCAGCCGCAATAGCCGTGCCGGGCCTGGTTGATGGCGCACGCATCGCCCATGAGATTTTTGCCACAAAACCCTGGGCCGAACTGGTCCAACCGGCAATTGATCTGGCGACCGAAGGTCCATTGATAGACTGGTTCACATCTTTGCTCATCACTTGTGCAGCGCGCGAGCTCAACCTTTATGAGACCAGCCGGAATATCTATTTTCGCGACGGTTTCCCGATTATTTCCGCCTGGACCGCGGCAACGGAAGATCACTTGGATTTCTCGCAACTGGCCAAAACCCTAAAACAAGTGGCGCAAAAAGGCCCGCGCGAGCTTTATGACGGCAAACTTGCCGGGGTTATTGCCGCAGATGTTCAAAGGTTGGGTGGATGCCTCACCGAACAAGACCTTAACGCCTATCGGGCCAGACT
>JAJFHR010000137.1 GCA_021775515.1 Hyphomicrobiales bacterium
ATCACGATGAAGCAGGCGCTGTCATGCTGGGAGCGTTTTTTCCCAAAACCGTCACAGAGCCTATTCGCCTGCATGTGGCAACAAAACGTTATCTCTGTGCCGTAGATCCTGACTATTTTGACACTTTGTCACCAGCGTCGGTTTACACTTTGGAGCTACAGGGCGGGCCGATGAGTGATAAGGAAGTTGCCGCGTTTAAGCAAAATCCGAATTTGGAGGCCGCCGTCAAACTGCGCTTGTGGGACGAGGCAAGCAAAATAAAAGGTAAAAAAACACCTGGTTTCAAGTACTATGCGCCCTTGCTGCAACGGATAGTGGATACCGCAGCTTCATAAAACGGATTGTCTTCCGGTGCTCAAGGTCATTTCGCTGAAGGTTTTTTCATTGGTTTTGCAGGATTTTGAACTTCCTGCAGGCCAAGCTGTTGCTGTAACCGGTGCCTCCGGTGCGGGAAAATCTTTGGTGTTGCGGGCGGTCGCCGACCTTATTCCCAATGACGGTGAAATTACGCTTTTTGGTGAGGCTCGTGAAACCATGAGTGGCCCTGACTGGCGGCGGCTTGTCACCTATGTTTCAGCAACGCCGGGGTGGTGGGGCGTGCGGGTAAAAGATCATTTCTTAGACCTCAAGGAAGCCCAAAAACTGGCTTTGGCATTACTGTTGCCGGAAGATATTTTTTCAGCCCCGGTAGCCCAGCTTTCTACCGGAGAGCAGCAAAGACTGGCGTTAATCCGGGCGCTGGTGCAATCGCCAAAGGTGCTGTTGCTGGATGAACCGACTTCCGGATTGGATGCTGAGGCAACAAAGCAGGTTGAAAAGTGCCTGTTGCGGTTTCTACATGACGGCGGCTCGCTCTTGTTTGTCACCCATGACATTGCTCAGGCAAACCGCCTGGCAAAAAGATCCCTCCATATTCTGGGAAATCAGATCGAGGAGAAGCAATTATGACACTTATCGTTTTGAGCTATTGGGATATCGCCTTTGCCGCAGTGTTATTGATTGTCAACGGAATTCTGTCGTTTTTCCTGCAGCTAGGCGTTCACCGCCAACTCCTTGTTTCTGCTATTCGCATGGTCATTCAATTGACCTTGATCGGGTATGTGTTGTTGATCCTGTTTTCATTGGTATCGCCCCTGTGGACCGGGTTGACGGCCTTGATTATGGTTGGATTTGCCGGGTATGAAATTATGTCTCGGCTTGAACGCAGGTTTCACGGTGTCTGGGCTTACGGTCTGGGAACCGGCGCCATGCTGTTTGCCGCTACCCTGGTAACGGTTTTGGCACTTACCACACAGGTTCAACCCGATCCCTGGTATCACCCCCGTTATGCCCTGCCGATGTTTGGCATGATTTTAGGCAATACAATGACCGGGATCAGCCTGGGACTAAATACGCTGATTTCAAATACGGTGCGTGAACGCGGGTCAATCGAGGGGCAGATTGCCCTGGGGCGGACACGTAGCGAGGCCTTTAAGCCGGTTGTGCGCCAAGCCATGCGCTCAGGCTTTATTCCTATCCTCAACGCAATGTCGGCCAGTGGTGTTGTTTCACTTCCCGGCATGATGACCGGGCAGATTCTCGCAGGTGCCGATCCCACGCTCGCGGTTCAATATCAAATCCTGATTATGTTTTTGATTGGTGGTGCAACCGGCATCGGCGTGATTATCGCCGTTCTGGTCGGCGCCTATCGATTGACAGATGACCGGCATCGCCTGAGAATAGACCGGCTTACCGAGGCATAATGCTTAACTTCAACAGCTAGATAACCAACAAGAGGATATAAATGCCCAAATCATCGGATATTTATGAGGTCTACGCGGTTGAATATGGACACAATGTGCGATCGTCACGTTTTAATTATATTTTCCCCGATCCTCATGACGGTCCCTGCCTGATAACCTATTATGTGTGGGTCATTCAAAATCAAGACAGGATTATTGTCGTCGATATAGGATTTGGCCATGAAGCAGCCGCGGCCCGGGGGCGCGAGCTTTTGCGCCATCCGGTAGATGGGCTTGCGGCAATTGGCGTGGATGCAGCCAAGGTTGAAACCGTCATATTGACGCATATGCATTTTGATCATGCGGGCACGACTTCATCCTTCCCCAAGGCCAGGTTTGTCGTCCAGGAAAAGGAAATGCATTTTGCCACCGGGCGGGACATGCGCCATGCGCCCTGCCGGATGCCGTTTGATGTTGATAATGTAACCGATCTTGTGCGGGCCAATTTCAAGGAACGTGTGCACTTTGTTGATGGAGACCAGGAGATTGCCCCGGGCGTGTCGGTGCATCTGGTGGGCGGCCATTCGCGTGGTCTGCAGATGGTGAGAATTCAAACGCCTGTGGGCCCGTTGGTGCTGGCCAGCGATGCGACGCATTTATACGATAATATTGTGCTGAAAAATCCGTTTCCCATTGTCGCCGATCTTGGTCAGATGTGTGCGGGGTATGAGAGGATGTTTCAATTGGGCGCTTCGTCTGACCGGGTAATTCCCGGGCATGACCCGCGCGTGAAGGAGTTTTATCCCAAACACCGCGATGATGAGCTGACAGTCCATCTGTCGGGCGAGCTTTTGGCAGTGCCGCCTTTTGCACAACATGCCGATGAGTTACTCCGGTAGAAGCGGGTTGATTATGACGAATAAGTTTAACGTATTACACCAGTTTGTACCCGCTGCCAGGGAGAAGTTGTCAGATGGTGCCTGGGATTATCTTATGGGCGCTGCGGAAACTGAGACCACCCATAAACGCAACCGGTTGGCACTCGACACCCTCGGTTTCAGGCCACGTGTGCTGCGCGATGTTTCGCAACGCGATATCAGCGCGACGGTTCTCGGGTGCCCCATAAGGATGCCGGTAATATTGGCGCCCATCGGTGCAATTGAAGATCTGGTTGAAGGAGCCGGAGCGACTATTGCCAAGGGTGCCGCGAAAGCCGGTGTGATACAAATGCTGAGTTCGGTAGCCTCTCCCGGCTTGGAGACTGTGGCGGCTGCAGCCGAGGGGCCGAAAATTTACCAGCTTTATGTTCGCGGCAATTCCGACTGGGTTGATGATCATATCCGCCGGGCCATGGATGCGGGGTACATCGGGTTTTGCCTGACAGTGGATCTCGACGTCTTCGGCCGGCGCGAGCGTGATATTTCCAAGGGCTTTACCTCTACTGCCCGCAGCAAGGCTGAAAATGAGATTTTCCAGGAGCGGTTTACCTGGAAAGATGTCAGCCGCATTAAAGATAAGTTTGACATTCCGTTGTTGCTCAAGGGGATTGCCACCGCCGAAGATGCGGAGATTGCCATTGAGTGTGGTGTTGATGGGATTTATGCCTCCAATCATGGTGGCCGCCAGCTTGATCAGGGACGCGGAACGATTGATTTTCTGCCGGAGATTGTCGAGGCGGTTTCCGGCCGCGCCGAAATCATTGTGGATGGTGGTATTATGCGTGGAACAGATGTCCTCAAAGCTTTGGCACTCGGGGCTAACGCCGTAGGAATTGGCCGGATGCATGTTTTGGCAGCAGCTGCTGCCGGTGCGGACGGCGTGGTGCGGGCCATGGACATTTTGTATGAAGAAATGGACACAGCCCTTGGGCTATTGGGGTTGCGCTCACTGCAAGAGCTGGATGCAAGTTATCTGCAGCGCTCATCGGCGGTAAATCACCAACTGGCGCTGCCGGCATTCCCGTTACTTGATGAGGGATATTAGCGGCTGATTATTAAGACCCGCTCTTAATCCAGCCATTCCGGCTCGCCCAGCCCCATTTGCTCTGCGGGCAGGAGGCCTTGCGCGGTTTTTTTGTTGATTTCTTCTTCTTGGGCAATTTTTTCAATCGAGCTCGCCAGAATTTTTTCACACCATTCCAGGGGCACAACGGCTACTCCGTCATCATCACCCAATATCAGATCACCGGGTTTAACCGGACACCCGCCGCAGGAAATTGGCCCGTCGATAATGCCGCCGAAACCCTTGCTGGGGCCAGCAGGCACAATCGCTGAGGCGAAGGTTGGAAATTGGAATTCTCGAATTTCGGCAACGTCGCGAACAGCGCCGTCAATCACCAGGCCGCCGATTTTGCGCTGAAGGGCGGCACGGGTCATAACGCCGCCCCAAATGGCG
>JAJFHR010000138.1 GCA_021775515.1 Hyphomicrobiales bacterium
ACGCCCGAGCCTGAGCCCACTGCACTGGTTAAGGTGGATCATGTAAGTGCATCCTATGGCGCTGTTCCGGTACTCCATGATGTCTCGTTTGAGATACACAAAGGCCACACTGTGGCGGTTGTGGGAGAATCCGGTAGCGGCAAAAGCACCACCGCAAGAGTTATCACCGGACTGTTGCCGCCAAAACAAGGACAGATCCTTTATAAAGGCAAAGTTTTGCCAGCGGATTACCGGGCGCGCAGCAAGGATCAATTGCGTCAGGTCCAGATGATTTATCAAATGGCTGACACAGCTCTTAATCCGCGCCAACGGGTTCGCGACGTTATTGGCCGGCCGTTGTCATTTTATCTCGGCATGAGCGGGGCAAAAAAGGAACAGCGTATTCGTGAATTGCTGCACATGATCGAGCTTGAGCCCGATGAATTTATCAATCGGTTTCCAGGAGAACTATCCGGTGGACAAAAACAACGTATCTGCATTGCCCGGGCACTTGCCGCCGAACCGGAGTTCATTATTTGCGATGAGGTGACTTCCGCGCTTGATCAACTAGTTGCCGAAGGCATATTGAAGTTGCTCGACCGGTTGCAGCAGGAACTGTCACTGGCCTATATGTTCATCACTCACGATCTGGCGACCGTTGCGGCCATTGCTGACCAGGTGATTGTCATGTTGCAAGGACGCATTGTCGAGCAAGGCCAGCAGTCGGATGTCTTTTCACCGCCCCATCATGAATACACCGAACTGTTGTTGTCCTCTGTCCCGGAAATGGATCCTGACTGGCTTGACAATGTGCTTGAGGATCGAGAAAAAAACAAACCCTCTATAACCTTGGCGGGCAACTGATCAAACAAACATTGGAGATTTCAACTCCCATGTTTTCGAAAATCCCAGCGGAAGGGATTGCCGAACCGGTCAACACGTTAGCCTAGACATTGATGGAGACCATAAGTGGACATTGGCTCGTTGCTGCCCGGACACGCCCGCTACAGACCACATCACCCCTGTTTGGTGTGTGCGGGTGAAACCTATTCGTATCATCAGTTCAATTTGATCGTTAACAGGCTAAGCAATGCGCTGTTGAGGGCTGGCATTAAAAAAGGCGACCATATGGCCGTCATCCTGCCCAATTGCGCTGAACTGATGACGCTTTACTGGGCGGCGGCTAAAACCGGCATCGTCATTGTGCCGGCGAGCACGCTTTTGAACCAATCAGGATTGCAGGCGCTGTTGCAAGATTCCGATGCTATTGTCGTTTTTGCCGATGTCGAATTTGCGCCCATGCTTGGTGCTGTCCGGTCGCAGTTACCCGCCATCAGCAGTGATCGTTACATTCTGGTCAACGGCGAGGGCCCCTCGCCTGAAGGTTTTTCTTCCTTCTCCGATTTTGTTGACGGGGCTTCAGAAGACAACCCACCCGATGCCGAACTGAGCGACAATGACGTTTACAACATTATGTATTCGAGCGGGACTACGGGTGCCCCCAAAGGTATAGTTCATACGCATTATGTTCGTGCAAACTATTGTACACATTTTGCAGGGTCATTGCGCATGACACCGGAAAGCGTTGTGCTGCATGCCGGATCGATTGTGTTCAATGGCTGCATGCTCGACCTGATGCCGTGGATGTATCTGGGGGCAAAATATGTTTTGCATCGGGAATTTAACCCAGCAGCAGTGTTGCAAGGCATCGTCGAACACCAGGTTACCCATATGGTCATGGTGCCCTCGCAGATCATTGCTATTCTCGGCTGTCCCGAATTTTCTCGGGAAAACCTTTGCTCATTGGAAATGATCCTGTCCGTCGGATCTCCGTTATTGCTGGAGTATAAACAACAGCTCAACGATTATGTTCCCGGCAAATTTTATGAGCTTTATGGCCTGACGGAGGGTTTTGTGACCATTCTCGATTGTACGGTTTCCGAGCGAAAAACCGGATCCGTCGGCACTCCGCCACCGTTTAATCAATTAAAGATCCTGCGCGAGGATGGCAGCGAATGCAAGGTAGGAGAAGTGGGAGAAATCTGTGGTCGCGGCCCGATGATGATGCCGGAATATTACAAACGTCCGGATCTTACTGCCGAGGCGATTATTGACGGCTGGCTGCATTCAGGTGACGCTGGATATGTCGATGATGAGGGATATTTGTTTTTAGTTGATCGGATCAAGGACATGATCATCTCCGGCGGTGTCAACGTTTTCCCGAAAGATATCGAGGAGCTCTTGGTTCAACATCCTGCAGTTTCGGAAGTAGCGGTATTTGGCATTGATCACGAAAAATGGGGCGAAGTCCCAGTTGCCGCCGTATTATGTGCAGGCGGCCAAACGGTGGACACCCAGGAACTCATACAATGGACCAATGAACGGGTGGCAGCCAAATTTCAGCGCCTGCAGGATTTGATTGTTCTGGACAGTTTTCCCAGAAACGTCGCGGGAAAAACTTTAAAACGCGAAATCAAAAACACTTATATCACTGACAGGAAATGATGAAAAAACTAGAAGGAAAATCCGCCATCGTTAGCGGCTCGGGCCGGGGTATTGGCCGCGCCCTTGCTTTGAAACTGGCGGCCGAAGGAGCCAGTGTCGTCATCAATGATATCGATGAGGCTCCCGCACTTGATACACTCAGGGAAATCCAAGGCCGTGGCGGGACTGCCACCGTCTGTATCGGTGATGTCACCGCCAACGATTTTGCCCAGCGCTTCGTTGATACCTCTATCGATGTATTTGGCGGGCTCGATATCATCGTCAACAATGCCGGGTACACCAGAGACAGTGTGATCCAGAAAATGACAGACGATAAATGGCAGGCAATCCTTGATGTGCATATCACCGCACCGTTTAAGATTTTACGCGCAGCTTCCGAGTTTATCCGGGCCCGCGCCAAAGAAGAAAGTGCGAATAATGCGGAGGTTTATCGAAAAGTGGTCAATATTTCGTCGATCTCCGGTCTTTATGGCAACGCCGGCCAGGTAAATTATGGTGCCGCCAAATCTGCCATGATCGGTTTAACCCGATCTCTTGCCAAGGAATGGGGACGCTATAACGTCAATGTAAACTGCGTTGCTTTCGGATTGATAGAAACCCGCCTGACCACAGCGCTGAGCGCGGAAAATGAAAAAACCACCAACATTGGCGATACTGAAATCAAAGTGGGCATTCAGGCCGACAGGCTCGAATTGATCAAGTTTTTAACCCCGCTCGGCCGCGCCGGCACCGCCGGGGAAGCTGCCGATGCTGTTTATCTGTTTTGCGCCCCGGAAAGTAATTTCGTCAGTGGGCAAGTGCTGGTTGCCGGCGGTGGGTTGTTGATTTAGCCGCTAGGTGCGACGGCAATTTTCGCGGCATTAATCTTTCGGAAATCGCTGCCGTTCTTCTACAACATTGAGGTTCATGTGATTTCGCATGTAACGTTCCGAGGCTTTTTGCAGCGGCTGATAATCCCAGGGGAAATATGAACCGTTGCGCAGGGCTTCATAAACCACCCATCGCCGGGCTTGAGATTGCCGGACTTCGACATCAAAAGCCGCCATGTTCCAGTTTTGGTATACGTCTTGGGCAAATTTCGCGGCCGGTTCGGCATGGGCAGGCTCAGCCGCCAGATTAGACAGTTCATGCGGATCAGCCTTAAGGTCAAACAATTGCGGCGGATCAAGTTCACAATGAATGTATTTCCATTGGCCGTACCGCAAAGCAACCAAAGGTGCGAATGATGCTTCAGCGGCATATTCCATTCGCACTGGTTTGTCGCTAATAATACCCTGGCTCACGGGCACAAGCGAGGTGCCATCCGTCCACGGCATTATTTCCGCCATGTTGATGCCGGCCAACTCTGCCAGCGTCGGCAATACATCCAGGGTACTGACCGGGTGATCAATTTTTCTGGATGGCATGTCCGGTGAACTGATCATCAATGGCACTCTTGCAGATCCCTCAAAAAAATTCATTTTGAACCACAAACCGCGCTCACCGAGCATATCTCCATGGTCTGATACAAACAGGACAATGGTATTCTCCGCCTGATTTACCGCTTCCAGCGTCGTCAATATGTCGCCGATTTTTTCATCAAGGTAGGAAATATTGGCAAAATAAGCGCGGCGGGAGCGCTGGATGTCTGTATCCAATATGTTGAAACTGCGCCAGTCGTTTGCATCAAATATTCGTTGAGAATGAGGGTCGTGATCCTCATAATCAATGGCAGAAATAACCGGTAAAAGATGTTCACAATCAGCATAAAGGTCCCAAAATTTGCGCCTCGCCAGATAGGGATCATGCGGGTGGGTAAAGCTGACCGTCAACATCCAGGGCCGGTCATCTTGCTGGCGGCCGAGGTCATATATTTTCCGGACCGAATGATAGGCAACTTCGTCGTCATATTCGAGCTGATTGGAAATTTCCGCTATCCCGGCGCTCGTTACGCTGCCTAAATTATGATACCACCAGTCAATGCGTTCGCCCGGCTTGCGGTAATCCGGGGTCCAGCCAAAATCGGCGGGGTAGACGTCGGTTGTAAGTCTTTCCTCAAATCCGTGCAGTTGATCAGGACCAACAAAATGCATTTTTCCCGATAAACACGTGGAATACCCGGCACGGCGCAGATGATGAGCATAAGTTGGAATGTCGGAGGCAAACTCCGCAGCGTTATCATAAACCCGCGTACGGCGCGGCAGTTGACCTGACATAAAACTGGCGCGTGCTGGGGCACACAGAGGAGAGGCTGTGTAGGCATTGGTAAATCGCGTTGATCGCCCGGCTAATTTTTTCAAATTTGGAGCGTGCAGCCATCGCGCAGGGCCATCGGGGAAAAGAGTGCCGTTCAACTGATCCACCATCACAATCAGCATATTCGGGCGTTGCGCCATTCATCTCTCCATCGACAGAAATCACTTCAGAAGATTTTAAAATAATGCACACACTTTTTTCATTCCACCAATCAGAAAAACCCCTCACCCGCCGTGCATTCATGCTCGTAGCAGCAGAAATAAACAGCCGATGAACCGAGGAGGCCTGTCTGCCAGCAGCCTAATAAAGGACATCAAAATAAGCTCTTGAACCTCAAGTGGCTATAGGTTGTAGCTTAGGCGCTCAACAATTCGTCTGGGAGCCGGGATCAATGATCCAGAAAAACAAAAAACCACCTGCACATTTGATTTCAGTACGGGTTTCCCGCATTTTAACAGCCGTTCTTAAAGATGATTGCTAGGGAATCTGAAAATACCGACGACCCCTTGAAGCAGCGACCGGCGGAATTTAGCGTTGCCGTCATTATTATCCTGATTTTCGGCTGGTCGACGCTAAGCCTGCTTGCTGTTTTTTTATTAAATAATTTTCTCACCTTTTGGCTGGGATGGCCAGGGGCGTTCAACAGTAATGCGTCCGGTCTGTATTCCTGGGTGCAAATCAGCCTTTATGCAGCCGCCCTGTTGGGCGTGATCACCTACACTCTTACCTCCGGCAGCCTTTCGCTGCGCACGGAATATGAAAAAATTTCCACGATAAATATCTTTTTCATACGCGCAGCCTTTTGGGCGGTATTGCTGATCGGCGTCACTGACATGTTCCTGTCGATCCTGCGCGGCGAAGAGTGGCTGACGAGTATTGCTGGAGAAACCTTCGGCCGACTGATGACCAGGGCTGATTTTCGCGGACCGTTCGTTCACATGCCGCTGATCGCCATAGCAATTGTGCTGGCCGCCAGGACGCGGACCATAGGTGTTACATGGTTGGCGCTGCTCATCGTCCTTGCAGAATTGCTCATCGTAATGTTCCGTTTTGTGTTTTCCTATGAACAGGTGTTCATGGCCGATCTGGTGCGGTTTTGGTATGCGCCGTTATTTCTTTTCGGTTGCGCCTATACGTTGCGCGAAGACGCTCATGTCCGGGTTGACGTTTTTTATGCCAACTTTTCAAAGAAGACCAAGGGCGCAGTCAATGCCCTGGGGACATTGTTGCTCGGCATGCCCTTTTGCTGGCTCATTTTGATCGTGGGGCTGCGGGGCAAGACCGGTGCCATCAACAGTGCGCTGTTGAGTTTCGAGATCGAAGGTCTCGGTGACGGCATGTACGTGTTGTATCTGATGACCGTTTTTATGGGCATTTTCGCCGTCTCAATGCTGATCGAATTTGTTGGATTGCTCTTCAAAGCGGTGGCTGACATTCAAGAAAACCCAGGCGGGCTTAGCCAAATCGCGCCCGCTGTCCATTAGTTGCGTAAAAAAGGATCCGGCCGCACATGGAATTATTTTTTCTCGCCCTGCTGGTCATCATGCTGGCGTGCGCGCTGGGCTCAGGTTATCCCGCAGCATTTGCCATTCCCGGCTCAGCCATATTGACAATCGGACTGGCAGCGCTCAGCGGATATCTGATTGCCGGGGATGTAGATACTTATTTTGTCCACGGCGGAGGACCGGGTGCGTGGCTTTCGGCAGGTGTGCTCAACTTTCGCGGCATTTACCGGTCCGACGAGAACGACACTTTAATTGCCATTCCGCTTTTTGTGTTCATGGGCCTCATGCTGCAACACTCCAAAGTGGCCGAGGATCTACTGCTCGCCATATCCCGGTTATTTGGTGTGATCCGTGGCGGCCTGGGCATCTCTGTGGTTCTGGTCGGCGCGCTGCTGGCGGCGAGCACCGGCATTGTCGGTGCTACGGTTGTTACGCTGGGAATGATATCGCTTCCCACCATGCTGCAGAACAATTACTCGAAACCGCTGGCAACCGGTATTATCGCGGCAACCGGTACGCTGGGCCAAATTATTCCCCCCTCAATCGTCCTGCTAATTCTCGTCAATCAGTTGACTACTGCCGTTAACCAGGCGAGTGCTGCCCGCCGGGGATTCTTTAAAGAGACGAGTGGTGAATTCCTTATGCCAAGCGAATTCGACGTGTTTTCAGTCAGTGCCGGAGAGATGTTTATGGGTGCCCTGGTGC
>JAJFHR010000139.1 GCA_021775515.1 Hyphomicrobiales bacterium
AATTTGAAGACATGCACCGCAATCGTTTCGGGTTTGTTTCACCGGAAAAAGATATTGTCATTGAAGCTTTGTCGGTCGAAGCAATTGGCGGCGGTTCTAAGCGCGCAGAGCCGGATTTACCCCTCAGCCCAGAGCCTTGTGCAATCGCTATAGGACAAACCCGCCTATATGCCGGGGCTGCCTGGACCGACGCGCCGGTTTACAATCTGGAAAATCTCGAACCCGGCCAAATCGTAACCGGTCCAGCGCTTATCGTCGAGCCGCATGGTTCAATTGTAATTGAACTCGGTTGGACCGCGACAATCACGCCAAAACGCCATCTGGTGATCGAACGCCACTGCGAACTTGTACGTGTTGCCGCAATCGGCACCCAGGCTGATCCGGTCATGCTTGAAATATTCAACAATCTCTTCATGTCGATTGCCGAACAAATGGGCTTGACGCTCCAGAACACTGCTTATTCGGTCAACATCAAGGAGCGGCTCGATTTTTCTTGCGCGGTTTTTGACAAAGACGGCAGCCTGATTGCCAATGCACCGCACATGCCGGTTCATCTAGGCTCGATGGATCGCAGTGTGGAAACCATCATTGAACAAAACCCCGACATGAAACCCGGTGACGTTTTTGTCCTAAACGCGCCTTACAACGGCGGCACTCACCTTCCCGACATCACGGTAGTGACACCGGTTTTCGGCGAAGGGTCTAAAGACATTCTCTATTATGTCGCCAGTCGCGGGCATCATGCCGATGTCGGCGGCGTGGCGCCTGGTTCAATGACACCGCGCGCAACCGACATCAATCAGGAAGGTGTTCTGATCGATAACTTCAAAATGATCGATGCTGGCATATTTCAGGAACAAGCGCTGCACAAGCTGTTATCATCCGGACCCTACCCCTGCCGTAATCCGGCTCAAAACATTGCGGATTTAAAAGCTCAGGTCGCCGCCAATGAAAAAGGTGTGCACGAGTTGCGAAAAATGGTCCGGCACTTCGGTCTGGATGTCGTTCACGCCTACATGGGCCATGTACAAGATAACGCCGAAGAAAGCGTCCGCCGTGTGATTGACGCTCTCAGCCCGTCAGAATTTCTCTATGACATGGATCAGGGAACACAGATAAAAGTCAAAATCACAGTTGATAAAAAATCCCGCTCAGCAATTGTCGACTTCACCGGTACAAGCCCGCAGCAGAAAACCAATTTCAACGCCCCTAGTCCGATTACCAGAGCAGCGGTTTTGTATGTCTTCAGATGCATGGTAGACAGCGACATCCCGATGAATGCGGGGTGTCTAAAACCAATCAAGATCATTATCCCGGAAGATTGCATGTTATCTCCCAACTACCCGGCAGCAGTGGTTGCGGGCAACGTCGAAACCAGCCAGGCGGTTACCGATACGCTGCTGGGCGCATTGGGGGCAGTCGCTGCTGCACAAGGCACGATGAACAATCTTAATTTCGGCAATGATACCTACCAGTATTACGAAACCGTCTGTGGTGGATCAGGAGCCGGCCCCGATCACAATGGTACCAGCGCTGTACATACCCATATGACCAACACCCGGCTAACCGATCCGGAAATTCTTGAATGGCGATATCCCGTGCACCTGGAAAGTTTTGAAATTCGGCCGGGCTCGGGCGGCAAGGGTAAATTCAATGGCGGTGAGGGAACTTTACGGAAAATCCGCTTCAACGAGACTATGGAATTATCGCTCCTGTCAGGCCACCGGCGCATCCCTCCCTTCGGGCTTGCCGGCGGCAAACCCGGCCAGGTTGGCAAGAATTCTGTGCGCCGCAAGAATGGCAGCATAGAACCTCTGAAAGGATGTGACCAAACCGTCATGGAACCGGGTGATACAATTATCATCCAAACACCAACCGGCGGCGGTTATGGACCCGTCGATTAGAGCATGATCTAAAACCTGCCGAATTAAGGACACGTCTGCGGTTTTGCCCCTTTGACCTGAGCGCAGTAGCGTACAATCCGTGCTTTTAACCTCAGGGCCCGTTCTTCAGCACGTTTTTCAATTGCCAATCGATGATTTTCCAGCTTCGCCATTTTTTCCACATGGGCAATCCGGCTTTTGAACAAGGATAGTAAAACACTATTATTGCCGCGAACTTTAAACATTTCCCGGCAGGCATCAGTTAACTCCGTCGAATTTCTCGCATCTGGAGAAGGGGCATTGCCATAGCGGCGGTCTTTTATACCTTTGCTTCTGTCAAGTGCGGTGATGCAGGCGACAATAAAGGGTCCAAGTTTGTCGGCCCTTGTATAATCGCGGAATATTCTGGATATCTCGGCAGCGCCGGTAGAGGCTTTTGTGACAACCAGCCCGCCAGCCTGGGAATTTGCCGATGCCCGCGAGGCTGCCGCAGCCGTCTTTAGCTCCGAAAGGCGGCTTTGCGCCTGGTTGAGAGCAAGCCGGGCATCATCAACTTTCACCTCCTGCTGCCGAACCGCATTACGTTTGGCAACCAGATCCCCCGGCGAAGTGCTCTGCGCATTCAAAGCACCATCAAGTTCAGCCTCCTTGCCTTGCAGAATATTTTCTTCGCTGAGAAGTTTTCTTTCAGCTGTATCAACCTTGTCTTGTTGAGCACTAACCTCATCTGCATCAAAAGCTGCCTGTCCAGCGTTTGCCCCAGTGCTTCCTCCAAGAGAGGCAAGTTTACGGCCTACTGCTCCCGCAGCCAGCTCGGAACTCAATAAAGCCACCTGAACCTGATCAATACGGCTTACGATCAATGCATAAGTAGTTTCTGTTATGGCGCCATTGGCAAATGCCTCACAGGCGCGGTAAAGCCCGTCGCGCAAAAGCTGGATTGTCCCCAGCCGCTCGCCAAGTTGAGCAACGCTTTCAGCAATGCTTTTGCTAAGAGCAGCACTTCCCTCCCCCTGGCCTCGAACATTCGCTTGCGCAGAGGCAGCAAATGCCGATTGTATTGCCTGGGCAACATCGGGGCTCGGTTCCGCGCAGACAATGCGCCTAGGTCTATTGACACCATCTTTTACATCAGCGCGGGTGTTTACCAAAACCCGCTGCTTGGCGTCCGTGACAAAGGAATGTCCATTGTCCAGCGTC
>JAJFHR010000140.1 GCA_021775515.1 Hyphomicrobiales bacterium
GAGCGTGTCCATCGACATCGGCCAAAAGGTTTTCCAATTCCTGAGACAAAACCTTTTTGTTACTGACACGCGCAGGGTTGCTTTTAAAACGTTCGTCTTTAATTAGCTGAGGACACCCGAGTTTTTTACACAAAATTTCAAAGGCACGATCATTGCCGGCGCCAATGAAAATCTCGCCTGTCCTGGTTTTAAATTTGTCATAAGGGGCAAGGTTGGGGTGCGGGTTGCCGATGAGGCTGGGAACGTCATTGGACAATGCATAATTTGAAATATGCGGATGCATGAGAGCAACTGCACAATCATATAACGCCATATCGATAAACTGCCCTTTACCGGATCTATGGCGTTCGTGAATCGCTGACAACAGCGCAATTGCCGAAAACAAGCCGGTGCCAAGGTCAACCAGCGGAATTCCCAACCGCGTGCGCCCCGATTGCGGACTGCCATTAATACTCATCATTCCAGCCATGGCCTGAACAATTCCGTCATAGCCGGGCAGGCCCCCATAAGGGCCCTCGCCGCCAAACCCGGAGATGCGCAAATGAATGAGTTTGGGAAACTTCTCCTTCAAAAATGCCTCATATCCTAGCCCCCAGCGTTCCATCGTGCCGGTTTTATAGTTCTCTATAAGAATGTCGGCATCTTCCAGCAGGCGCAGCAAAATGTTGCGACCGGGGAATTTTCGTAAATCTACCGCTATTGATTTTTTGTTGCGGTTTACCCCGACATAATAAGACGCATCTTCTTCATGAAACGGCGGTCCCCAATCCCGGGTTTCATCACCCTGAGGTGGTTCGACCTTTATTATTTCCGCGCCATTGTCACCGAGAATCTGTGTGCAATAAGGCCCTCCCAGGACCCGGGTTAGGTCGATGATCTTGAGATCATTCAAAGCTCCCGTTCTGTCACTCATCACGAATATCCTCCCACCAGCATCGACATCCCCAAATCTGCCCGCCGCCGCAACCAGGGACTGGGACGATATCGATCATCGCCGCTTAATGCCTGCATGCGGGTTAAAATTTCAAGAATGTTTTTTGCCCCGAGAAAATCGGCAAGTTCCAGGGGGCCGCGAGGATAATTCAACCCCAGCCGCATGGCAAGGTCGATGCCTTCGGGCGCAGCGAGATTATTTTGTGCCATTTCACAACCAAGATTAGCGACTACGGCACACATGCGCTGGGCTATGAAGCCTGTCGAATCTTTGATCGCCGTCACACGACGGCCGGAGTTAGCGATGGCCGCGGCAATTTTCTCACCCAAGTCAGCATCTGCACCAGGTGCCATCATCAAGGTAACACGTTTATCCGTATCGGCCAGCAGATCAACAGTTACCAGGCGTTTGTGGTCAATCCCGCATCGCAAACCAAAAGCCGTGGCATCCTCTCCCAAAGGTGCCGCCAACAAAGGAAGTTGACCATCATCTACCGGGGCGATTTCCAATCCGGCCGTGCGGCAAAACTCCTCCAGCCCGGCTGACGGCTCAACTAAAAAACATTTTTCCGCCGGCGCACACCCGGGCACAAAATCCTCGGTATCCTGTTCAACTTTTTTTCCGTCTTCATAATGGAAATGGCCGTGGCCGGTTTTTCGTCCCCACAATCCGGCCTCGAACAGCGTTTGATGAAATGGCGTTGTTCGCAATCGCGCATCGTGGCCGTATCCTTCGTAAACTATTTTTGTCACCGGATAATTCACATCCATACCGGTTAAATCCATAAGCTCAAACGGCCCCATGCGAAAGCCGCAACACTCCCTCATTACCGCATCAATCTGGGCCCGGCTGGCAACGCCTTCCTGCAAAATCGCCAGAGCTTCTGTGGTATAGGCGCGGCCACCCAGATTTACCAAAAAACCCGGACCGTCTTTAACCGCCACCGGAGTGCGGCCAAATCTCTTACCCAGGGCGTCAAGAAAATTCATGGTTTCGGGTGAGGTTTCAGGTCCCTTGACCACTTCGACCAACTTCATCAACGGCACCGGATTGAAAAAGTGCAAACCGGCAAATCTAGCCTTTTTCGCCAAGACGTTGGCAAGTTTGGCGATAGAAATAG
Organism: Hyphomicrobiales bacterium; assembly: GCA_021775515.1. GTDB lineage: Bacteria > Pseudomonadota > Alphaproteobacteria > Rhizobiales > JAJFHR01 > JAJFHR01. Next base: position 2,055 of record JAJFHR010000140.1, read on the forward strand.
AAGAAGTATTTGTAGCAATGATGCAGGTTTCGGCCACTACGCGTTCTATCTCCTCGAGTACCTGCAACTTGGCCTCGACATTTTCATAGATTGCTTCGATGACGACATCGCAGCCAGACAAATCCTCATAACCCGCACCAAGGTGAAGTTGCGGCACCATATTTGCCAATTGCTGGCGGTCAAGCTGGCCCTTTTCAACCAGACGGACCAATCGCGCCTCAACGGTTTTCCCCGCAGTGGTCAATGCCTTCTGGTTGTTATCAAGAACAACAACTTGCATCCTGCCCATAAGAGCGACCTGTGCGATGCCCTGGCCCATCGCACCAGCGCCGATAATTCCGACTCTCAGGTCTTTAGCAGGATCAGCCGTCATTGCACACCGGTCTTCATTACACCCGTTGGGCAAGGCTTGCCTTGGACAAAATCAAACATCAAATTTCCGCATTCACTGCTTCGCATACATCCATCATAGTGGCGGTTCCACCAAGTTCCCGCGTTATCAGCCCACCGCCTTCAAAAGCCCGATCTACAGCAGCCTTCAAAATTTCACCACCCTTCACAGCGGCTGCCACATCATGTTTATCTCCCAGCCAGTCCAGCATCATGGCAGCTGACAGCAACATGGCCGTCGGGTTCACGATGCCCTGACCGGCAATATCGGGGGCCGAGCCATGACAAGGCTGGAACACCGCATGATCATCACCAATGTCGGCGGATGGCGCAAACCCGAGCCCGCCCATGAGACCGGCACCAAGGTCTGAAAGAATATCGCCGAACATATTTTCCATCACCATGACATCATACTCCCACGGTTTAAGCAGCATGTTCATCGACATGGCGTCGACATAAAGCCGTTGGGTGGATATATCGGGAAAACCGCGTGCCCGTTCATCGAATATCTTTCTGAAAAAGGCGTAAGATGAAAAAATATTGGCCTTGTCAACACAGACCAAATCACCCTTTGAGCCCTGCGCCCGGCGCTGTTGAGCGAGCCTGAACGAAAAATCAAACAACTTCTCACACACATCACGGGTTATGACCAGCGTATCGCGGGCAATTTGGTCGTCTTCTACCTGGCCCTTGTTGTGTGAGGCAAACAGGCCCTCGGTTGATTCGCGGATAAGCACAAAATCCATATTGCGGGCGCGTACATCCGACAATGGCAACGGCACCCCGGGCAAGGGCCGCACCGGGCGCACGCCGGCATAAAGTTTAAGGTCAAAACGTAAATCAAGCTGAGGCGTTATCTCAGTACCATCCCCATACCGCACGTCGGGCAGCCCCATAGCGCCCAACAAAATCGCATCAGCGGCATGGGCGGTTTGTTTAGCCCCTTCTGCATAAGTATTTCCGGTGTCGAGGTAAACTTGAGCGCCAGCCTGGGCTTCTTCAAAATCCAGGTCAAATCCGCCAACTTTGCGCACTACCTTGTTCAGCACTTCGAGACAAGGTGGCATAATCTCCAGCCCGACACCATCACCTGGCATAACGGCTATCTTGAAAGTTGTATTTGCTTTCATTGTTGTTATTTCTCGCTGTTAGGATTTGCAGTGGAAGAAAGACACGAACCAGCAGTCAACCATAATGTATCATTGGCTCCGAGTGGAGACATTTTCGCGACTGAGTTTGAAAAAACTGCTCTTGTTCCATGGTCGTGATTGCCCCGGCACCCCTGACGTGCTAACGGATAGATGGTAATGGCGCTAACAGGTCATTTCGATTTAAATTTTGAGGCATCCCTGTCGTTAAAGGAGGAAACACATGGCTGGTGAAGACGATAAGTGGGAAGTATATAAAGATAAACGGGGAGAGTTCCGCTGGCGGCGGCGGGCATCTAACGGCAATATTGTCGGCGCATCGACTGAAGGTTATGTGGGAAGATCTTCATGCAATGCAAATGCCGACCGGCATGGACGCAATGGCAATCCCAAAGGTTTGGGCAAGGACGACACCTGGGAGTTTTATAAAGACAAACGCGGTGAATTCCGCTGGCGCAGACGGGCAAAAAACAAGGAAATTGTCGGCGCTTCAAGCGAGAGCTACAAAACGAAAAAATCCAGCGTCTCGAATGCGGAGCGCAATGGTTATAAACCTTAAACCCTAAAGTATTTTTCTTTGAAAGAGGATGGATGCCGCGGGCATCTGTCCTTTTTTATTTTTGGCACATAAAAAAAGGCAGAAGCAATGGAAAGCGAACGATTTAACACAGGCCTGGAAATTCGCAAGGATGTGCTCGGTGCGGAATATGTTGAAAAGGCACTGGAGAACGCTGACGATTTTTCGCGCGATTTCCAAAAATTGGTTACGGAATACTGCTGGGGCGAGATCTGGGGTGATGACACCTTAAGCCGTCGCGATCGCAGTTTGATAAATCTGGCCATGTTGGCGGCCCTGGGACGGATGGAAGAATTTGAGCTTCACTTCCGCGGCTCCTTTGGAAACGGCGTTTCCGAAGACGAACTCAAGGCTACCCTGACACAGATTGCGGTTTATTGCGGAATCCCGGCGGGCATATCAAGCTTCCGCGTTGCCAAAAAAGTCCTCGACGAGCGCAAGGCCGGCGAAAAATAAAAAATCTAAGCCACCGTAGAAAAAGCCAAACCGAAATTTGTTTTCTTACCAACAGCCTTTTCAAGGGGAGCCGTAGTTATGGCAATTGACCTGTCAGAAAAAACCGCCCTAATCACTGGCGCCAGCCGCGGCATTGGTGAAGCTGCAGCCCGCAAATTGGCCGGGTACGGAGCAAATGTCGTGCTCGCTGCCCGATCAGCCCGCGATATTGAGCGCATCGCCGGTGAAATCGGCCAAAACGCCAGCGCCATTACCTGCGATGTCAGCAACCATCAGGACGTAAAGCGGGCGGTTGAATTCGCGCAAAAGCGTTTCGGCACGCTCGACATTGTGGTCAATAACGCCGGAACCATTGAGCCGGTATCACGCATCGAAACTTCCGATCCCGATGCCTGGAGCAAGGTCGTCGACATAAACCTCAAGGGCGTCTATTACGCACTTCATGCCGCCTATCCCGCCTTGAAGGCAAGCGGCGGTGGAATTATCATCAACCTGTCGTCGGGTGCTGCAACAGGTGCTTTAGAAGGCTGGAGCCATTATTGCGCCACTAAAGCTGCCGTTCTGTCGCTGACAAAATGCGCGCACAAGGAATGGAGCGAAGAAGGCATCCGCGTGGTCGGCCTGTCACCGGGAACGGTGGCGACCGATATGCAAACCGCCATCAAAGCCTCGGGCGTCAACCCGGTAAGCCAGCTTGACTGGTCCGCCCACATCCCCGCCGAATGGGTCGGCGAGGCAATTGCCTGGCTCACCACAGATGCGGCCCGCGAATACGACGGCACCGATTTTTCCTTAAAAACCGAACAAGGCCTGCGCGCGGTCGGCTTGGCAAGCTAGAGCGCGTCTCGCAAAAGTGGGCACCGGTTTTGCGATAAATACACGCG
>JAJFHR010000015.1 GCA_021775515.1 Hyphomicrobiales bacterium
TCCAGGTCAAGGGCATCAATATGGAAGCTGAGCTTGCGCCTCACATGCTCTACATTACCAACAATGATAAACCTGGATTTATCGGCAATTTAGGCATGACCCTGGGCGAAGCGGGTGTGAATATCGCCACCTTCAATCTCGGGCGGCTGGATAGGGGGGGAGATGCGATTGCCTTGCTTGAGGTAGATGAAGCGGTTCCCGCACAGGTGCTTGAGGCGGTTTGCAAACTTCCTCATGTGAAGCAGGTCAAGGCCCTGGCGTTTTAGGGTTGCTGACGTCAAGGGAGTTATCCGTTGCGTTTAAAATCTCAGAAAACAGCGTGTTGCTAGGCTTTAGACCGGCGCCGGCTTCCGGGTTGTCAAAATGACGCCGGAAATGATCAGAACAAAACCTGCCAGGTGGAAAAGTTCCAATTTTTCACCCAGAGTCAACACAGCCAGGAGTGCACCAAACAGGGGAACCACGTGTAAAAAGGCACCGGCGCGGTTTGACCCGATGAGTTGAACGCCGCGGTTGTAACAAATATAGGCCAGGATTGAAGGAAATATTGCGACATAGAGCAAGGCGGATATGGACCCTGTGCTCAGGTGTATGTAACGACCAGTCCACATTTCCCACATAAAGAACGGTGTGTTGGTCACAACACCTATGAGAAATGTCGTACACAAAAAACTTAACCCGTGAATGGCCGGTCGTAACTTGAGCATGACCGTGTAAAAAGCCCAGACGAAAAATGCGCCGAGTACGATGAGATCGCCGATATTAAACCTGAGGTTGCCAAGGGCAGCAACGTCTCCGCGCAGCACGACTGTCAAAACACCGATCACCGATAATAAGATACCGAACAATTGAACGGTACTGAGGCGCTCCTTGAATAGAAAAAAGGCCATAATCGCCATAAACATAGGCGATGACGAATTCATGATCAGGCCATTGATGGCTGTCGTGTAGTTAATTCCGATATAGACCAGCGTATTAAACGTTCCCACACCGGTTACACCCAGCGTTAATATGATTTTCCAGTGTTTTTTGATGTAGGGCCAGTCATTGACAACATGTTTGTAGGCGAACGGCAAAATGATTAAAAAGGCACCCAGCCAACGGAACCAGGCGAGCGTCACCGGTGGGACCTGTTCATATACACCGCGGCCGACCACAAAGTTTCCGGCCCAAAACAAGGCTGTAATCGTCAACAGCAGATAGGCATTGGAATACATGCGCTCAGCGAGCTTGGTTAAGAAATTTGGCATAAAATTCTGGCGTGATCGAGTGGGCGAATATCGCTGTTGTAGGACTTTTTAAGGCAAGGCGTTGATTTATAAGGGATTGGGTGGGTATCAGTAAAGCAAAACGATTGCCAACGACATCATGTCACGCAGGTTTTTCAAATTTGCTGTTTCATTCCCTCGGCGTTTTGTATAGGTCTATGACCCGTGCGTGGTTTAGCGCAATCTTTCTGATTTTATTTTCGTGGTGGCAGGTTATGGCGAATGTAGTCGTTGTCGGTTCTCAGTGGGGCGATGAGGGCAAAGGCAAAATTGTTGATTGGCTGTCGGAACGCGCCGACGTTGTGGTTCGTTATCAAGGCGGCCACAATGCCGGCCATACTCTCGTCATTGACGGTAAGGTATACAAACTTTCGTTGCTGCCTTCAGGTGTTGTGCGGCCCGGAACCTTGGGCGTGATCGGCAACGGCGTGGTGATTGACCCCTGGGCGCTGTGTGATGAGATCAATAGATTGGGTGAGCAGGGAGTTGAGATAAGTCCTGAAAATCTGCGTATTGCGGAAAATGCGACACTTATTCTTCCTCTTCACCGCGAACTTGATGGGTTGCGCGAAGCTGCTGCAGGTGCCGGCCGTATTGGAACAACAAAACGCGGCATCGGACCGGCTTACGAAGACAAGGTGGGCCGGCGGGCAATTCGCGTGATGGATCTGCAAAATCTGGAGAGCCTGAAAGCCAAGGTCGACAGGATATTAACTCACCACAATGCCTTGCGCCGCGGTCTGAGCGAGCCGGAAATTTCGGCGGATGAATTATACGCCCAACTTTCCGAAGTAGCACCGAAGATATTGCCTTATATGGAAACCGTCTGGTTGCTGCTGGATGGCATGCGCCGGGCGGGGAAACGCATCTTGTTTGAAGGAGCGCAAGGCACGCTGCTTGACATCGACCATGGCACTTATCCCTTTGTGACATCTTCAAATACGGTTGCAGCTCAGGCTGCCACCGGCACTGGAATTGGTCCCAGTGCACTGTCGTATGTTCTTGGTATTACCAAGGCCTATACCACGCGGGTGGGGCAGGGGCCGTTTCCAACCGAACAGCTTAACGACATTGGCAATACTTTGGGTGAACGCGGGCATGAATTTGGGACCGTCACCGGGCGGCAGCGCCGATGCGGCTGGTTTGATGCTGTTTTGGTGCGCCAGACCGTTAAAACCAGCGGGATTGACGGTATCGCCCTGACCAAACTCGACATTCTGGATGGATTTGAAGAACTCAAGGTCTGCGTTGGTTATATACTTGATGGTGAAAAGCTTGATCACCTGCCCGCAGCCCAGGGCGCGCAATCGCGGGTTGAGCCGGTATATGAAGTTTTTGAGGGCTGGTCGGAATCAACCGCCGGTGCCCGTTCCTGGGCCGACCTGCCGGCTCAGTGCATCAAATATATCCGCCGGGTGGAAGAACTTATAGAATCACCAGTCGCCATGGTGTCCACAAGTCCGGAGCGGGAAGATACGATCCTCGTTCACGATCCATTTGAAGATTAGGGACAGGCCTGACCCTAGAGCCCGATCTTTTCAAACAGTTTATGCTCCAGCACCTTGGCGGCGCAATAAGCGAATAAACCGTCGCGTTCTCCAGTTTTGCATTTCTGACTTATTATACGCTTATGCTTGGCGGAAGAATTACGCTTAATCAGACAATATCAATGCTCGATTCTTAGGAAATGGGGAATAAATCATGGCGATACCCAAGCTCATTGATGTAGAGATTTCATCAGATCGCAAAAGTATCACGCTCGCTTGGAACAATAATGAGAGTGCGCGGTTTCATGCCATCTGGCTACGGGACAACTGTCTCGATGCTAATACCCGCGATCCACAGAGCCATCAGCGTTTGCTGACAATTCAGGATATCCCGGAAAATATTTCTATGGCTCAAGCGGGCATTTGCGAAAGCCGAAATTCTCTGGAGTTTACTTTTACACCGAACGATTACAGCTCTGAGTTTCCGTCGTCATGGCTTTATCAGTACCGGTATTCGGCAAATAAATTACCGGAAAATGGGTTTGTCGCCGCCGGTATTGAACTTTGGAACGAAGATCTGGCGAACAACCTGCCACGGGCATCGTGGAAAGCGCTGTTAGATGATGATAACGCGCTGGCGCAGTGGCTGAGGAATGTTCGCCGTTATGGATTTGCCCTTATTTACGATCTGCCGGTCACTGATAATACAGTGAGCCGGGTGGTGGAGAGGTTTGGCTTTGTCCGCACCACCAACTATGGGCGTTATTTCGATGTGCGGGCGGAGGTGAATGCCAGCAATCTTGCCTATACCTCATTGGGGCTGCAGGTTCATACCGACAATCCCTACCGTGACCCGGTGCCCGGTTTGCAGCTTCTTCATTGTTTGCAAAGCGATGCCGATGGCGGCGAATCCACACTCGTTGACGGGTTTAAAGCAGCTCTTGTCCTGCGGGAAGAAAACCGGGTTGCTTTTGATTTATTGTCGAGCCACAGCGTCCGGTTTGAATTTTGCGACGAGGGAAAGGCCAATCTAAGCGCAAAAGCACCCTTGATAACCCTGTCACCAGAAGGTGAAATTTTGGAAGTGAGATTTAATAACCGATCGACCGCACCGTTTAATCTGCCATTTGATGTGATGGAAGACTATTATGCAGCCTATCGTGCATTTGCTGAAATTCTGGAACGTCCGGAAATGGAAGTGTCGTTTCATATGAAAGCGGGCGAGCTGTTCATTGTTGACAATCGGCGGGTCATGCATGGGCGCAAGGGATATTCCGGAGCTGGATCGCGACACCTGCAGGGATGTTATGCCGATCGCGATGGGCTTTATTCCAAGCTCGCCGTCCTCAGCCAAAATAACCTGACTTAATGGTGGCAGAGATGACCAACACAGATCTGAACCGTGAAAACATTGTGGCGTTTATCGAGGATATTTTTTTACGCCGCGGTGATGATGAATACCTTGGCGAAGAAGTTACCATGTCAGAGCATATGCTTCAGGCCGCCATGTTGGCTGAAAATGCCCAGGCGGGAGACGAAATGATCGCCGCATCCCTCCTGCATGACATTGGTCACTTCATCAATGAGTTTCCCGACGATGCCCTTGCCCGGGGAATTGATAATCATCACGATGAAGCAGGCGCTGCAATGCTTGGAGCGTTTTTCCCCAAAACCGTTACAGAACCTATTCGCCTGCA